>JBQCHB010000358.1:0-7368 GCA_051955075.1 Flavisolibacter sp. | reverse complement strand
ATTAAGCCCTTACACAGGGCTTAATGATTTTATAAAACATGACAATTATGAAAAAAGATAACGAAAACAGGCATGGTCGCACCGAAGCCTATCCACAGCCAACCGAAACAGATGAGCAATTAAAAAACCAACCCGAGTTTATTGACCAGCAGCCCAACGATTTTGAAGACAAGTCAATTAGCGATGTGCCGGTACGCGATGGTGAAAGGCAAAGTGATGATCCGGGCAGGGAAACAAAAGATTGAGTGATTGCCGGAGTTATATGTGCTTAAACATTTACCAGCAATTGGTATGATCAAAAGGTGTTTCTGCCGAAGCAGAGGTTAGGAAAAATAGTATTTTTGCAAGGTCCCGCTTTAAACGGGACTTTTGTTTGTTCTAAATCATAACCTTTGAGCACATACCAAATAAAACTTGCCCAATTTGAAGGCCCGTTCGACCTGTTGCTTTTCTTTATCGAAAGGGACGAGCTGGATATTTACAATATTCCTATTACAAAAATCATCAATGATTTTTTATATTTTATTAACTCGCAGGAAGCCTTGAATATTGAGCTTTCCAGCGAGTTTATTTTGTTTATTTCTACCCTTATGCGCATTAAAGCTAAAATGCTGTTGCCGCGTAAGGAAATAGATGCCCAAGGCAATGAAATAGATCCCCGGCAGGAGCTGATTGATAAAATTCTTGAATACAAAAAATACAAAGAAGCTGCCGTCCGCATGGCAGAAATGGAAGCGGAAAGAATGTTACTGATTAAGCGGGGCAACATTCAGAAAGAACTTTCACATATTGGTGAAGAAGCAGCCGAAGGTACCGAAGTGCAAACCATTACCATGTTCAAATTAATGAAGGCTTTTGAACGGGTAATGCAGCGCTATCACGACCGTTTCAATAAGCCTACTCACACGGTAGTTCGTTACAATTACAGTATTGAACAAACAAAAACTGATTTGATTTCCGTGGCGCAAAGCGAAAGGACTCTATCGTTTGAAAAAATATTTGAAAAGGTAGAGAACCGGGTTCACGCCATTTTTACATTTCTTTCCATGCTGGAACTGGTACAGGGAAATTTTTTACGCATCATGATCGGAGAGGGGAAAAATAATTTTATTGTGGAGTATAACGAAACAGAAGAAGGGTTGACGGATGAAGAGCACATGCGGTTATTGTAATGATTCAACTATCCAAAGCAACACAGGCTTTTCTGATTGTTTAATCACCGGCTCTAACTGCTTCAAAAATCCTGGTGCTACTGTAGGACAGCCATCACTCTGGCAAATTTCAGCAGTTACTTCTGATTCAGGAACACAAGCATGAGCGTGTAACACAACAAACCTTTCAAATGCCTTGTCATTTGTGGCATCCAGTCCATAAAGTTTGAATGCTAAGCCAGACCTGCCGTGATATGCGTTGCCAATTTTATACCTGCCGAGAGAAGTGCAGCCACAGCCAACTGTGTTGCCATATTTTCTTCCTTTCAGCCATTCTTCATTGCAGCGGCCATGTGTAACCAATCCGGCATTTTGTATAGTATCTTTTTCAAAGTCATACACAAAAAAACGCTTTCGATTAGAAGGAAGGCTTATGTCAATAAGAAAATAAAATTTGCTATTGAAATGATGTTTCTTTACAAAAGCTTTTGCTTCTGTGGCTTTTTTATGAAGTTTTGAAAATGTTTTTGGAAGAGTGACCTAGATGTTTTTATCGGCGGAAGAACAGAAAAATACACTGGTTCTCCTTGGCTATTTGATAACCAGGCCAGCGCTATTATCAATAAAAGCAACAAAAGGGCTATGGCAAACTTCTTTATAAAAGAAAAGCGTTATACCAGGATGCATAACGCTTTTTCTTCCATAAGTTTTTTAGAAGAATCTTTTATCCAATCACACTTTCTTCAACTCTCTCTCTCATCATCTCTCTTACGGCATCGGCAATGCCTTGTGCGTCATAACCGCATTCACGGTGCAATTCTTTAGGCGTACCGTGTTCAATAATTCTATCAGGGATCCCCAATATTTTCAAGTCATTTTTATAGCCGTGATCTGCCATAAATTCGGCTACCGCACTGCCAAAACCACCCAAAACAGTTCCGTCTTCCACGGTAATTATTTTTTGGTAAGATTGTAGAGCTTCGTGGAGTAAAGCTTCATCTAAAGGTTTAGCAAAACGCATATCATAATGCCCCGGAGTAATTTTATCGGCTCTTACATCACGAATAGCCGCAGCGGCAAAATTTCCCGGATGACCAAAAGAAAGAATGGCAATGTCTTTTCCGCCTCTCAACTTTTTGCCCTTTCCGATCTCAATTTTTTCGAATGGTTTTCTCCATTCGGGCATTACGCCTTCACCTCTCGGATAACGAATCACAAAAGGCAGCTTGGTACTTTCCAATTGCGCCGTGTACATCAAATTGCGCAATTCCTGCTCATTCATCGGCGCTGAAATGATCATATTGGGAATGCAACGGAAGTAGGCAATATCGTAAGCACCGTGGTGCGTTGGTCCGTCTTCGCCTACGAGGCCACCACGATCTAAACAAAAAATAACCGGCAGCTTTTGAATAGCCACATCATGCACGGCCTGGTCGTAAGCCCTTTGCATGAAGGACGAATAAATGTTGCAAAACACCTTCAGGCCCTGCGTAGCCAAGCCGGCACTTAAAGCGACTGCATGTTGTTCTGCAATTCCAACATCAATAGCACGGCTGGGCATGGCCTTCATCATAATATTAAGTGAAGACCCTGAAGGCATGGCCGGCGTAATACCAAATATTTTTTCATTCTGTTCGGCCAGTTCTAAAATGGTGTGGCCAAATACATCCTGGTATTTAGGCGGTTGTGGCAAGTCAAATTTCTTTTTATAAATCTCACCGGTGATCTTGTCAAACAAACCCGGCGCATGCCATTTGGTTTGATCTTTTTCTGCCGGCGCATAGCCTTTGCCTTTGGTAGTAATAATGTGCAAAATTTTAGGACCAGGGATATTCCTCAAGTCCTTCAGCGTATCTACCAGCTTGGTAATATTATGGCCGTCAATAGGGCCGAAATAGCGCAGGTTAAGCGCTTCAAACAGGTTACTGCTTTTGGTGAGCATGCCTTTCAGGCTCGAATCCAGTTTGCTCGCCATGTCGCGGGTAAATTTTTTGCCGATGGGCAACTTTCCCAAAAGGTTCCAGACATCATCCCGCAATTTATTGTACGTAGGAGAGGTGGTAATGTCGGTCAGGTATTCTTTCAACGCACCTACATTAGGATCAATGCCCATGCAGTTATCGTTTAAAATGATCAGCATGTCGGCATCGGTAACACCTGCATGGTTCATGGCTTCAAATGCCATTCCGGCGGTCATGGAACCATCACCAATCACCGCTACAGACTTACGGTCAGTTTCACCCTTGTATTTCGCCGCCATGGCCATGCCCAACGCAGCTGAAATAGAAGTAGAAGAGTGGCCTACACCAAACGTATCATACTCGCTTTCACTGCGCTTGGGAAAACCGCTGATGCCTTTGTATTTGCGGTTGGTAATGAAATTGTCTCTTCTGCCAGTCAGAATTTTATGGCCGTAAGCCTGGTGCCCTACGTCCCAAACCAACTGATCGTAAGGCGTATTATAAATATAATGCAGCGCTACGGTAAGTTCTACCACGCCAAGGCTAGCTGCAAAATGCCCGCCATGTACGCTTACTACATCAATAATAAACTGGCGCAATTCATCGCAAACCTGATGTAATTGTTCTTTGGGAAGCTTTTTCAGGTCGTTGGGTGAATTGATCGTTTGCAATAATGGTCCGGCGGTTATTTGCATTCGCTTTTTTTGAGGCTGTAAAAATATTTACTTTTTAACCAAATGAAAATATGGTTTCAAGGCTTAACAAAGCAGCAAGATTTAGACCATGCCTGTATGTGATTATTGCAGCCGGCCAGATTAAAGGCCAGGAAAGGAAAAACAGCTTTTGCTGTTCCATTTGTAAAACTTATCTTCCACTGGTATATTTACCCTGAGCCTTAACAAAAAGGCCTTCTTACATTTACTGCATGCGCTTAAAGTTGAATAGATACTGGACCTTTCAAATTGTGGGCTGGGGCCTTTTTGGGCTGATCAACGTATTTTTTGCCTTTATTTTTGGACAATTCAGACCGGCGATGCTTTGCCGGCTTCTTTTTTTCCTGGAGGTTGGTATTATCAGCTCGCATTTTATGCGGCAGATCATCCGCAAAAATAATTTGTTGCTCCGTGCCATCAACCAGCAAATTATTTTGCTTTTGATTCTTACCCTGCTTTTTGCGTCGTTCTTTTCGCTGGTACAAACGCCTTTTGAAGCCTATTATAGTTTTTATCCAACGGGGAAACCGGCACCTTTCCACGTGCATTTTTTCTATAACCTTTCTTCTTCTTTTGTATTGCTGTTTATCTGGAACAGCATTTACTTCATGTACCATTATGTAGCCAAAAGCCGCAAGCAGCAGTTGGATACATTGCAATTGGAAGCGTTGGTTAAATCACTGGAACTGAAAACTATCAAAGCACACATCAATCCACATTTTATTTTTAATGCGCTTAACAGCATCAGGGCTTTAATTGATGAAAATCCAGCACGTGCCCGCAGGGCTATTACAGAACTAAGCAATATTTTGCGTAGCAGCCTGCAGGCGGAAAAGGGTGAGACTGTTTCACTGGAGGAAGAATTGAAAATTGTAAAAGATTACCTCGCTTTAGAGAATATGCGTTTTGAAGACCGCCTGCGGGTTGAATATGAAATTGATGATGATACGCTAGCCCAGCAAGTGCCGCCCATGATGTTGCAAACCCTTGTGGAAAATGCGATTAAGCATGGCATTAGCAAACAATTAAAAGGCGGTGTGGTGAAAATTATCTCTGATTTTACCGAGAACTATCACGAGTTGGCAGTACAGAACACCGGGCATTTGAATGGCGGAAAATCACATAGCGGCTTTGGGTTGTCAAGCACCAAAGATCGTTTGGGGTTATTGTATGGTGATAAGGCAAAATTCCAGATTCAGCAATTAGACCCGGAGTTGGTAGAAGCACGGGTATTAATACCAGCGTAAAACATTAGCGACACTTAATAATATAGAACAATTTCAAACCAAACTTCAAACATTTTTTCATGAGAGCTATATTAATTGACGACGAACGCCTTGCCAGGACAGAACTGCGCAAGCTGCTACAGGAATTTCCTGAAATTGAAATTGTAGACGAAGCCTCGAACGCAGAAGAAGGCCTGCAAAAAATAGAGAACCTGAATCCTGACTTGATTTTTCTGGACATACAAATGCCGGGCAAAACAGGGTTTGATTTATTATCCGAGCTGGATCATGCACCGCAGGTGATTTTCACTACGGCTTACGATGAGTATGCGCTGAAGGCGTTTGAAGTAAATGCCCTGGATTATTTGTTGAAGCCAGTGGAACCGCGGCGCCTGGCCGATGCCATGGAGAAACTGAAGAAATCAGGTAGTAGCAGCGTGGCGGAAAGACCGCATCAGACCACAGAAAACAATAGCATTTTGTACGAAAATGACCAGGTGTTTGTGAAAGACGGCGAACGTTGCTGGTTTGTAAAGCTGGGTGATGTGCGGCTGTTTGAAAGTGTGGGCAATTATGCAAAAGTTTTCTTTGGCGCTAACAAACCATTGATCTTAAAATCGCTGAACGCTTTGGAGGAAAGGCTGGATGAAAAGGTTTTCTTCCGGGCCAACCGCAAGCATATCGTTAACCTGCGCATGATTGATAAGATCGAGCCTTATTTTAACGGAGGTTTATTGCTTGAGCTAAAAGGCGGAGAAAAAATAGAAGTAAGTCGTCGGCAAACAGTGAAGTTTAAAGAGATGATGAGCCTGTAAAAAATGCGAAATTAGAAGGACGAGGTACGAAGTAAAAATCACAAAATATTATTGATGAAAAAATTTTTTTTGTCGTTTGCGCTTGTTGCAAACATCATTGTATGTGCACAAAAAGCAAACGAAGTAATTAATGTAAAAGAAGTGGAACGCATTGAAACTGTATTGGCATCGGATGATATGCGTGGCCGCAAAGCCGGAACACCCGATATCGACAAAGCCGCCGATTTTATTGCTGGTGAATTTAAAAAAGCCGGGTTGCAACCATTGCAGGGCAACAGTTATTTGCAGGAATTTACCATGGTACGCCCTAAATTTTTAAGTGTAAAAGGCGAAATAGATGACCAGGAACTTAACTCAAGAAACATTATTGTAGTTACCATGCAGCCCGAATTAAAAGTGGATGAAAAATCGGGTTATGAGCTGCAATATGTAAAGGCGGGAGAAAATTTTCGCTCCAGGGTAGAGCAAATTATGTCGGCAAAAAAGAATGCAGTGGTTTTTGTAGACAGCAGTTTTAGTAAAAACTTTCCCCGGCTTGCTGGTTTTAAACGCCCAAGCTTTAAAGCCGATGCGGATGCAGCTGCCAATGTGGTTTTTATTTTAGGAAACTACCAACCCAAAGAGTTTAAAATAAAGTCAGAACACAATATTGAAGAAATGAAGTTTGCTAATGTGGTGGGCATTCTTCCAGGCAAAAGTAAAAAAAACGAGTATGTGATTTTTTCCGGTCATTACGATCATTTGGGCATAGGTAAACCCGTAGCTGGCGATAGCATTTACAATGGTGCTAACGATGATGCAGCCGGTACAACTGCCGTAATAATGCTGGCCAATTATTTTAAACAGCTCAATAACAACGAACGCAGTTTGGTATTTGCCGCATTCACAGCCGAGGAAATAGGCGGTTTTGGTTCGCAATATTTTTCAAAGCAATTTGATCCGGCGCAGGTAATGGCCATGTTCAATATTGAAATGATTGGTACGGAAAGCAAATGGGGTAAAAACTCGGCTTACATCACTGGGTTCGAAAAAACCAACATGGGTGAAATTTTACAACAAAATCTGAAAGGGACTTCTTTTACTTTTTATCCCGATCCTTACACAGAGCAGAATTTATTTTATCGATCTGACAATGCTACGTTGGCAAGACTTGGTGTTCCGGCGCATACCATTTCTACTTCCAAAATGGATAACGAGCCCAATTACCACCAGGCAAGCGACGAAGTAAAAACGCTTGATATCGAAAACATGGCACAAATCATTAAAGCTATTGCCGAAAGCAGCAAAAGCATTATAAGTGGAAAAGACACGCCAACAAGAGTAAAGACGGAAGAGTTGAAATAATTTGTGAGTAAGATAATTTGTAAAACTCTGTATTTGTTCTTACAAACAGTCGTTGATTCATATTCTTGATCCTGTCGGATCAAATATTTTCTTGTCAAGTCCCTTTTTATTTGTGGAGGGACATTGCCAAGAAAATATTCATTAAAACATGCTGTCCG
>JBQCHB010000357.1:0-4376 GCA_051955075.1 Flavisolibacter sp. | reverse complement strand
CCGCCAATACATTTTTATGATAACGCAGGTGAAGTAAGGTCCATAAATTACGGTTGCCTTTTAAAATGATGTGGCCGCCCCGGCCGCCATCGCCACCATCGGGGCCGCCCATTGCCGTTAATTTATCTCTGCGAAAATGCTTAATGCCTGCACCGCCATGCCCGCTTCTACAAAAGACCCTTATCTGATCTACGAAATTGCTCTTCTCCAAAAGGTATTGTTTTTGATAGTGTACAAAGATATTACACCAATAGCCATTCTTATGAACTCATATATTTTTGCCGCATTTATACTATTGCTGTCATCAGCAAAAACCTGTGAAGGTCAAAAGCAGCATACAACTCCTGCCTGCATTCAGCAAAAAATAGAAGATATAAAAAAAGAACCCAAATGGAACCCGCCAGCCGAGGTGCACGAATATTTATACAAAGGCAAAAGCGTTTTTTACTTCAGCAGCAATTGCTGCGATCAATACAACGTGGTGTACGATTCGGTCTGTAATTACATATGTGCACCGAGTGGTGGCTATTCAGGTGAAGGCGACCGCAAGTGTGCCGATTTTAAAGCCACTGCACAACATATAAGATTGGTTTGGAAAGATGAAAGGTAAAGCCCCCTGTCCCCCTGAAGGGAGACTTAGGTTGCAGAGGTCTTTTTGTTTGAATCTTTCTTTCAATAGAACTGTCTTAAGCCTTTGTAGATTTGAAGCACAAGGGTCCACACCCTTCCTAGATTTACCAATAATGAAATAAATCTGCATTCAGAAAAAATTATCCAACAAATTGAAGCACATTTCCAATCTAAAATAAAAGCTGCAACAAGAAAAAGTTAGGTAGGCCTAAGTCGCAATTTTTTGGGAACAGGGGGCATAAAAAACGCCGGCTTACGGGCCAGCGTTTTCGTCAGAGGGTTCAGGTGGTTTACTGAACCAAAACATTTTTGGTGAACACGGATTGACTCTCTTTATCAAACACTTTTACCAGGTAAGTGCCTCTTGCGCTGTTTCTGCTAATAGAAAGCGAATGCGTTTGGTCTTCGTTGTTAATAGTAATTCTTTTTTGCAGCACACTACGGCCCAGTACATCGGTTAATTCAATTACGTAATCGCCATTAGGCACTTTATTGAATTGCATTGTGATGTTATCGTTGGTAACAGGATTGGGATATACTGAAATACGCTTCGCAAATTTATCCGCCGCAGGCGTTCTGGTCAATTGTACATTTTGAAGTTCAGGCTTAATAACTTGTGGCCTTGTAGAAAGGAAATTACTATTTGCTAAATCGGAACTGCGGTAAACACCATTGGCCAACTGCAAGGGAGCCGCTATCCAACTTTTGGGATTAACAATGTAATAAGCACTGTTATCAACAGCGCTACTCACCAACAAAGAGCCATCGGCATCTACAACGGCCCCATTTACCGTAAAGTTGGATGGAAGATTTTTAATGACGCCTAAAAAAGTGGTCACTTTGGTTTCTACATTTACTTTAAACACATGATTGCGGGCTGAAAGAATGAAAAGGTTTCCCTTGTCATCGGCGATCATATCACCACCGAAAGAACTACAACGGTTGTGAATAGAGGTGTTGTTATTAGAAGCGTCATCTACCAAAGCACCCAATTGGACAATGTTGGGTTTTTTGCCTGTAGAAAAGCGGATGAAGGTGTTACCATCATTGCTGATGGCATAACCATTACCATCAGGTGCAATCACCATGCGGGTGATGATTTTGGCTTCATCGTTGTGCATATTGCCCATTTGGGTAAACGCACTGGTTACGTAATACATTTTCATGTTGCTTAGATCAAGGTAGCGCAATTGGTCTATGAACATGGGTGTGAAATAAAGGCGGTTGTGTTTTTTGTCATAAGCAGCGGCTGCGACTCCGGTAGAAAAAGGCGCCCTTAAAGAATTACCATATTTGGCATCGGGCTGAATGGTTAGTTGTTTTTTGGAAACAGCATCATAAACCGTAAAGTTTTGATCGGTGCCATTCAATAGCACATCGCTGTACTGGCCTGTTTCAAGATCAAGCTTGCGCAAGACGTTCCAGCCGGCACCTTGTTTGGAAACATCGGTAATGGCATAGGCAAAATGATCGTGCTGTGCAAAAAGAGATGAAGTAGCAATGAGAACAAAGGCAGCAGATAAAAGCTGTGGTAAATTTCTTCTCATAATCTTTGGTTTTAACGGTTAATTGCACTATTAAATTACAACATATTTTAACTCGGATCTTTTTTTTGTAGTAATGGTTTCAGCTTTTTTTAAAAGGCTGGTAATGGCCCGGATAAAGCGGTTGTTGAGCTGTTTCTTCTCTTAAAGGCTCGCAGGTTTTTAATGTAGTTTGACACTGTTGAGGTAATTGCTGGTAAAGCTGTGTGCCTTCGGTTTTCCAGGCCATCATTTCATCACTTACCTGCTTAATGATTTTTGCGGGATTACCTACTACAAGAGATCGGGATGGTATTTTTTCTCCTTGTTTAATAAAAGACAATGCACCGATAATACATTCATCGCCCAGTTCTACTTCATCCATAATAACGGCGTTCATGCCAACCAAACAATTTTTGCCGACGGTGGCGCCATGCACGATAGCGCCGTGGCCAATATGTGCACCTTCTTTTAGTAAAACTGTAACGCCGGGAAACATGTGTACCGTGCAATTTTCCTGCACATTACAACCATCCGAAATTATGATCTTGCCCCAATCGCCACGTAAGGCACAACCGGGACCGATGTACACATTTTTGCCAATAACTACATGCCCTGTAACTGCTGCCTGCGGATGCACAAACGAAGATTCGTGAACAACAGGTTTAATGCCGTTGAATTCGTAAAACATCAGATCAGTTTTTTCCCGGTTCTGAAACAAGTGCCTTTGAACAAAGCTACCTGCTCGTTTTTTTGATTGGTAATGGTAATGAGATAAACGCCTGTGCTGCGTCCATTGTGCACTTCTTTTGCTTCGGCGGTTAAGATGTCTCCCACATGTACTGCTTTGGTAAAGGTGATGGTAACATCAAGCGCCACCGATAAGTTATTGCGGTTGTTACAGGCAAAAGCAAAAGCGCTGTCGGCCAGCGAAAAAGGCAGTCCGCCATGTACAATACCAAAGCCATTTACCATTTCTTCTCTCACCACCATTTGCACTTTACTGTATCCTTCCTGCACGTCCAACACTTTTAGTTGCATCCATTGGCTAAAAAGATCGTGGTCCATCATTCGACTGACTACAGAACCAGGATTCATAAGATTGAATTTTGATTATGAGGAAATTTTTTATTGAATAGTCTTTTAAATTGCAAAGATTTTGCGCCAAAGTTGATTAACAAACCAACCGGATAAGACGAACTTTCGCGATAGTTGATTGCTTGTGCTAAATGAGTATCGTCAATTTCTGTTTTCGCTTTTAATTCAACTGTAACTATATCTTGATTAAGAAAGTCCACTCTTCTTAGAGCTATGTATTCGCCTTTATAAAAGATTTTTATTTCAAACTCTTTATGGTGCTTAATATTTTTCTTAAACAACTCTATCTCCAATGCTCTTTGATAAACATATTCCTGGAACCCAGGCCCTAAAGTACGATGTACTTCCATAGCACAACCAATCACTTCTCCTGTAATTTCCTGATAAATCATAAAAATCTTAGTTCTCTACTCTCCTTTAAAATTCGGTCTACGTTTTTCTAAAAATGCCTGCACGCCTTCTTTGAAATCGTCGGTAGCAGAAGCTCTTTGTTGTAATACTTCTTCTGCATGCAGCTGTTCTTCAAAACTGCTGATGAAGCTTTGATTCAATGCTTTTTTAATAAGTGCTAATGCCTTTGTAGGTAATTGTGCCAAAGTGTAAGCTATAGCAATTGATTCTTCTTTGAAAGAATCGTCCGGTAAAACCTTGTAGATCATACCTAATTTTTCTGCTTCTTCGGCTGATACTTTATCGCCTAACATTGATAGAGCTAATGCTTTTTGCAAACCGACTAATCTTGGCAGAAAAAAAGTGCCACCGGTATCGGGTATCAAACCAATTTTTGAAAAAGCCTGGATAAAACCTGCTGATTGCGAAGCCACAGTTATATCGCAGCCAATGGCCAAATTGGCGCCGGCGCCGGCAGCTACGCCATTGACAGCGGCAATTACGGGTTTATCCAAATAGCGAATACGGCTGATGATAGGATTGTAATGTTCAGATAAAATATTGACCACTTTAGGCCCGTTAGTATCAACCACTTCATCCAGATCCTGGCCGGCAGAAAAAGCCTTTCCTGCGCCGGTGATGTATACACAACGAACCTCTTTGCTGTGTTTACAATCATCCAGTTTTTGCTGTAGCAACAAAGCCATTTCGCGGTTGAAGGCATTGTATTTTTCC
>JBQCHB010000356.1:0-6076 GCA_051955075.1 Flavisolibacter sp. | reverse complement strand
TTGGCTTTGTCTACCATTTCTTGCGTTACCAGTTTCCCATTTTTCTGCGTAGCCGAGGCTATTGCCAGTAAAGCCTTCATTTTTTCACTTACGGGCGCGTTTGCTAAATCATGCTTTACTTTTTCTGCTATGCCCTCATCGTTTAATAACAAGTCGGCGGTGGCCGAATGCGCTGCATTGCAAAAGGAGCATTCATTTCCGCTGGAAACTACAGAGGCTATTAATTCACGCTCACCTTCTGAAAGAGTCGATTCGCCGCGGAGCAGGATTTGAGTAAGTTGCCTGATTGGTAAGGCGGTGTCTTTTCTGTAATCAAGTAAGCCGGTAATGCCGGGTAATTTTTCACTTAGTGGAATGTAAGGCATAATGTAAATTGTAAAGTTTTAGATAAAGTAAAATTCAACGAAAAATTGTCTGGAAAAAAAATTAAAGCTTATTCAGAATAAAAAATCTCTTTATTTTTTCTTTTACTGTTTATCTCAGGTCTTTAAAATCGTCGCGGCTATATACGCCGGCTTCCGCGTGGTCCCCTGATTTCATCTTTATATTCACAAAATGAATGTTGGGCATTTCTGTAAGCGTATACGTTGCCGAAGCCAGGTAATTTTCTGCCCCTGTATCGCCTAATCCATTAGTAAGCTTTTGGCTATCCGGAATTTTGATATATATAGTATCGTGAGAAACTTTTTCAAAATTCATCTGAATATCCGGATAGTTTGAGTTTAAAAGATCTATCAGTTGCGAATAGGAATAATTTTTTATTTGAGCAGAATCCGGCGCTTTTAATTTATCCTTATTAGCGCCCTCAGGCTGCACCGTCCAAATCATGGCGCGGTTGATAATAGTGCGCATAGAATCGGGATTGTTAACAATAGTAGTAACTGAATCTGTGACTTCCTCCTGTGGCGGATTTTTTACGGTGTCTTCCTGGTTGGAATTACAGGCGCTCATAAAAAATACTACAGCCAATAAAAAAATACTAATTTGTTTCATACGGGTAATTTAATAAAATCTTTTTAGAATGGATAACCGATTGCGATATTTAATATGAGATTTTTTCTTCTCCATTCGCTGCTTCCAAAATCAATTTTATTAAACACCCATCGCTGTCCTTCGGGTAACCAGGGCTTTCTGAGTGGCATTCCGAGGTCTAATCTTAACAGCAGAATGGTAAAATTCAAGCGCAATCCAATTCCGGTTCCAACGGCCAGTTGGCTCAGGAAGTGAGACGTGAACTGCACGCCTGGCCTGAGCAATTGATCGGGATGTCCGGGAACTGTAGTGGTGTCTTTATGATACAGCCAGATATTTCCCGCATCCAGGAAAACTGCGGCGCCCACTATTTTATTAAACTGATACCTTAATTCCGTATTCATCTCTAATTTCAAATCGCCGGATTCATCAGGGAAGAATGTGGCGCTGTCTGCATTGGCAGGCCTGTAAGTACCCGGGCCAATACTCCTGCTTCTGAATGCACGAATGCTGTTGTTGCCGCCTATAAAATATTGTTTGATATAGGGCAATTGACTTGAGTTTCCGTAGGGATAGCCAAAACCAAGCAAAAGCCGGTTCGCCAGGCGGGCTTTATTGCTAAACTGCAAATAATATCTCACGTCCGTTTGGGCTTTCAGGTATTGCGAAACAGGTGCCCCGAAAAGCCTCTTTTGCTTCGTTACGGGATCTTCAGGAATAAAAAGGCCGGAAACGTTACCGGAGACATCCGCCAGTCCTTCAAAGAAAAATCCGGTTCCGCGTTCATTACTGACAAAAGGATTGACAGTAAACGTATAATTAGAGCCAATAATAAATTGCGTGTCTATTGAATGTTTTAAAAAGGGATTTTTGGCAATGCTGTCGAGGTATTCCCTGGTTACATTCACCGAGTGGACATAATTAATCGAAAAGAGATTGAATTGTTCAGATATGTCGTAGCTCGGCTTCCATTCATATCCCAATTCTCCTTTTACCGAACTTAACGTGTACAATTTCCGGCGGTTTAGCAGGTCATAGTTCAAACTGATCCTCGTTTTCGGAACAAATGCATTGGTGGTATTGAAATGGAAAAACGGGACCACAAATTTTGGGAACGTCAGCGATGCACCGGCGCCAAATGTGTAAGTATTATAGCCACTTTTTGCGCCGCCATATTGAACTTCTGTACCTAAATTACCATGAATTTCCAATTCTTCAGCGCCTTTAAAAGTATTCCTGTTTTTAAATGACATGGTGAGTTGTGAGCCTACATAATCATTCGATTTTGTATTACCCGAAAGCTCGGCCCTCAGGGATTTTTTTTCCTGGGGTGTCAGGTAATAATAAGCGTTAAGTCTTCCCGTATCCGCGCCGGGTGTTGGAGTAACATCGAACCTGTTTTTTACAAATTTGAAAACATTTAAATTAATCAGCCTGCTTAATGTAAGATTGTGATCGTTTCTGTTGTAAACATCTCCTGAATCGAAGCGCATAATCTCTGGAAACAGTTTTGGCCTGAACTTATTTCGCGGATCTACAATGTAATAACCACCGTACAATGCCCTTTTCTGAAGCGACGTATCAGAACCGGTTCCATTTAACCGGTAGTCGGTAAAAATGTAAACGCTGTCAATGATGTAAGGTTTTTCAACGATGTCAGGCGCATCTTCTTTTACCCTCAAAAACATGTTTACCTGGTTAGTGCCCACCGTGGAATCCACCTCTACAATAAGCGCATCGGGATTGAAAAAGTAATAGCCTCTTTCTTTCAAAATTCCATCAATGCGTTCCCGCTCTGCCTTAATTATGGCAAGATTAAAATCATCGCCCGGCTTAAGAAACGATTCCGGCTTTGTTAATTTTATGGCTTGACCCAGTGAAGAACTATCCGTTTCGAAAGTAACGTCCTTTATCGTGTATGCCTCACCGGGAGTAACGGTATAATAGGCATGCCCTTTTTTATGTTTTACAATGGTATCCCCTGATGCAACTGTTTTAAAATAACCCAGGTTTTGCAGGTAGTTGGTGAGCAGTTTTACATTGTAATCCAAATTGACGCTGCTTAGCAAAACCGGCGGAGCACCGATTTTTCTAAGAAATTTACGGATAAAGCTGTGTTTGGAAGTATCGCCTGCCATGTTGTAAAAAATAAGCTTGAAAGGGATGCCAAAAAAGCGGCCATTGGGTTTTGGCTGCGGCAAATTTTCGGCGGCTTCTTCTACTTTCTTTTTTTCTTTTTTAGAAAGGGTGCTGTCCTTCACTTTTACAGTAGCGCCTGTATAAAGCGCATCTCCTTTTGGAACCAGCTTAGTAACGTTACACGAGGTAAACACTAAAATGGAAACTATAAAAAACAGGATCGCTTTTCTATTAATCATTTTTCTGCTGCTTTTGACGGAGGCGTTATTGACTTATCCTCGATTTCTTTTTGTGTTTGTTGCTTTTTCAGTTCTTTATTGTGCTGTCTTATCTGCCTTTTCTTTCTTCGTTGCTCTTTACTCAGGAAGATTTGATTGAATCGGTTATAATCCACCGAAACGATAAATCCAATGCCTGTTTCAATTACATAGCCTTCCAACTCGCCGGTGTAATCATTTTTCCGATACACCCGCACTTCATATCTTCCGTCTTTGGTAAGCTTGTAGTTGATAGAAACATTCCCCGCAAAGCCGTTTTGCGGCTTGGCTGTTTGTTCAGGGCCCTGCAATTGAAAATCGTTGCCCACGGTAACGGAAAGCCGGTCATTTAAAAGTCGTTTGGTAAGCCCCACATTTAGATCTGTTTTATCTTGCTCAGTGCCGGTTGTGTAATCCTGTGTGGTGGCTAAATCAGCATTGATGTCCACTCCGGGAATTAGGTTGGAAGTTAATTTATTGAGTTGTTCAGACAACAGCCGGCTTACACTTTGCATAGCCACAAACCTGGCGCTGGTAGATCCGCCGCTGCTCGAAAAGGGATCTTCGCCTACAAACCTGTTCAGCAGTAAAAGGGCAAATACCTGCTTATTCATTTCGTTGGGTTCTTCGCGCAATTGAGCCAGCTTGGTTCTTACGGTTGACGTTACCGAAGAGGATACTTCATAGCTCTGCTCTTTTGGAAGCACAATATCAAAACCTATTTGCGGCTGAAGCAGTTCGCCTGTTAATTTGAGGTCCACCTCAAAAGGAAGCTTTTGTTTAAAAATATTTTGATTGTTGCTTTGTATCTGGCCCTGCACCAGATCAATAGGTGCGGTATTGGCAACATATACTGCCGTCACATCCAGTTGGCCCGATGTAGGTTCGCCTGTCCAGATAATTTTGCTGCCTTTTTGAATATTAAATTTTCTTTTGATGAAATTGTATGACAGGTTATAAGTACCATCATTAATTTCATACGTTCCGGTCAATGTCACTTTTCCGCTCGCATCTATTCCTCCGGTTAGCTGCCCCTCACCCTGTAATCTTAAAAAATCGCCACTGCCGGCATCCACAATCATATTGAAAATGGCTTCTTTGTCAATAGTTATATTCAATGAAACATCATACCCTTTGAGTGGCGCTTCCTTCAGGGAATCGTAAGGGGACATAAATAGCGAATCTTCCCTTGTTGCACTTCTGTCTACAAACCGCACAATACCTTTTCTTTTTTCAATGCCGACCGTATTCTGGGGCAACACTACGGTAAAATCTGTATTCTTATTAATTACAAGGTTGCCATCTACTTTAGGAAGCGCCGGGGAACCGGTAACTGTCAGATTGGTTGAAAAAATCATCTTTCCATAAAACAACTGGTTATTCTTGTTGGTTGAATTAATAGCCTGGAAATTATTGGCTTTTATCTTTAGGTTAAATGTGTAATTCAAAAAGTCTTTGGAATTTACCATTCCATCTAACACAATGGTGTTGTTGGTAGTATCCCTGATGGTAAAGGTATTCAGGAGGATGCCTTCGTTGTTAACAATGGCAATTGCTTCATTGTCTACTTTGAAAACACTATTGAGGCTGGCCACGTACACAGCAGTATTATTAAAATGGATTTTTCCATCTACATTCGGATTTTTAAGAGAACCATTCACAGCAATCTTCCCGTATAAATTTCCTCTTGCATTTTTAATGGCGCCATTGCTGAATGATTCAAGCGTTTTCATCTGCAGGCTCGTTAAATCTGCCACAAAGTCAAAGGTGCTGTTGGTTGGATCGACATTATAAGCGCCTTGAATTCTTACATCGTTTCCATTGCCTTCCAGCCTCACATCAGCTTGATAGGTATTGGCAACATTATTATTGACTTTTGCCGTGAACGTGCCAATCGTATCAGCATGAACGCTTAGATTAGTTACTACAAGATCGGTTGTAAAGGTGGGTTGGGTTCGTAAATTCTTTATGTTGGCATTACCGTTTAATAAACCATTTACCAAAAACGAATCGCTTTGAATAAATCCGGTAAGTGTGGAAATTTTAAAGTCCTTAAAACTAACGTTAAGTGGCGGATAAGCTCCCGTGCCCTGGCTGTTGATTACCAGGTGCTGATTGCCTTTGCTCAAGTCGAAGTTTTTTGCAATAATACTATTGCTGTCAATTTTGATTTGATTATCCCGGCTGATAGTCCAGGGGTCGTAATTGAGCAAAAGGCTGTCAGGACTCAATTGTATCACATAGTTATTTAAGGAAGACTGATTAAAACTTCCACGCAGGCGATATTTATCTTTTGATTTTTGGTCTTTTATATTGAGTGTGTAATCGAGATTGTTATGATGCAGGCTTCCGTCTAACGAAGTTTTAAAGATTGCCAGAGAACTACCGCTTGCAAATTTTTCTAAAGAAGTAGTAAATACGAGGGCGCTGTCACGTGTGGCAGCTTCAAAGTTCAAAGAGTCGATCACCATCGATCCATACACAATGTGTGGCGCTTTGAAATGCATCGACATGCCGCTGTCTGAAGAAAAGTTTCCATTTAGTACAACCGTTCTTAATTCATTTAGGTTCGGCAGAAATGCGTGTAACGTTTTATTGTCTATTATTGAGGCATTCACCGCAAAATTGTACGGAGCCACCGTTACCGTATCTTTTGAGGAAGATAGGGCGTAGTAAGGCTGAATAGATTGCTGAATAATACTTCCCAG
>JBQCHB010000355.1:0-4415 GCA_051955075.1 Flavisolibacter sp. | reverse complement strand
AAACGCGAAGGAATGGGCTAAAAAACTGGCAGATCCTTCTGATAAAAAGAACGAGGCTGCTTTTACGCTTGCTGCTATCTTATCAAAACAAGATAGCGCTTCAGATATTAATTTTCTTGATAAACTTTCTAATGAGCCTTCGGCAAAAGGGCATTATTTTATAGCGCGTTTTAATTGTGTGAAAGCAGATAATCTCCTGTTGTTTTACGGACCGAAACCTCTTTCCCCTTTCACAACAGATTCAATAAAAAGAGAGGTAACAAAGTTATTGCAGGAGGCGATGAATGAAGCTTTTATAGTTGATGATGATTACCTGGCGGCCTATGTAAGTTCCATGTATGGCACAGCTATGGATGATTTTCACGATACAGAAAAAGCAGTAATGTATATGATGTATAGCGCCGAACTGTATGAAAAAGTGAAGCTTCATGGAGCCTGGTCGACTTACTTCGTATTGGGTGAAATGCTCTGGCGGGTAAGAGAATATCAAAAGTCCATTCAATACAGTAAAATAGCAATTCCTCTTGTGATAGTAGCCCACCCAGTCACAAAAATTTATGTGATGATGTGCAACAATACCATTGCACTGTCCTTTCACAGAATGGGAAAGTATGATTCGGCTTTATACTATTATAATAAGGCATTACAATTAGCCTCGGAAGAAAACAACAAAAAAATCGGAAAAATATGGCAGGGCATTGTTTCAGGAAATATCGCTCAAATTGATTTTGTCCAGGGAAATTATACTACCGCTTTGCCTTTATTTATGATGGACTATCAAACCGGTATAGAATTCGGAGTATATGATGAGGCCGGTAATTCCATTCAATGGGCCGCCAAAACTAATCTTGCGCTGGGAAATAAAAAGGAGGCGCTCCGGCAAGTGAGGGAATCTTTCAATTTGTTGAAGAAATGGCAAAACCCTGCCAGTTACCGGCAAAATGCTTATCAGACTGCTTCGCAAATTTTCAAAGCACTTGGGGATAATGACAGCGCTTACTACTATTCCGCTAAGTATAATACACTTCATGATTCATTGGAAAGGGTAGTTTATCAAAGCAGTATAAGTATATCAAAACTCCGGCTCGATAATGAAAAAAACCGGTATAACGTCCAGAACCTGGAGCGCGAGAAAAAAGCAGAGTTACAAACCCGTAATCTTATTATTGTGTCCATGCTTCTATTATGTGCTATTGGTTTATTTATTATTAGCCGACAACGGCAAAAATCTAAACTCAAAGCACGATTTCAACAAGAGGAAAAAAGAAGAATTGAACAGGAAATGGAATCAGCAAAAGCTCAGTTAAAAATGTTTACAAAAAGCATTATTGAAAAAACAAACCTGATTGAGAAGCTGGAGTCGCAGATGCAAAATAAATTAAAGACCCAGGAGCAGCAGCAATTGATAGAGGAACTTAGCAGGCAAAGCATCCTTACAGAAGAGGATTGGCTTAACTTTAAAGCATTGTTCGAAAAATTATACGCTGGCTTTTTTGAAAAAATAAATAAACACGTAAATAATATTACACAGGCAGAGCAGCGAATGGCTGCCCTTACTCTTTTGCATTTAACTACAAAACAAATGGCTGCCGTTCTCGGAATCTCTCCTAACAGCGTCATTAAAGCAAAACAGAGGATGAGGCAACGCTTTAATCTTCAAACTGACCAGGAAGTGGAAAGCTTTATTGTGAGCCTTTAAAACCTTATACTGTATTGGCTTTGCTCACTTTCGATATCATTGTCACTTTTTTGTCCTCCCTATTCTGATGAATTGGCACAATTATTTTGCTTTTTACATTCAAGGCCGTATTTCCAAATAGTTGATAAACGTATCAGTCGCATAGAGACACTACCCGACTGGCCTTGCTGCTTATACTTGTTCCAGTCACTTTTTTGTCACCCCTCCTGTCATGCCTTTGTCTACCGTAAAATTTGGTTTAGGGTGGTTGCCTGTGCGAACTTGCTCCCGACACAAATTTCATCCGGCATGATAATCTTCACAAAAAAAAATGGTTTAATCATTCTTATCATCCTGCTCACAATAGTATTAATAGCATTTGTCATCTGGATTTATAATAAAAGAATTAAAAGCATCGAAAATAAAATAGTTCCGGGTACAGCTTTTATTTCATTTCACTCAACAAAAACAAATCCTTTCGTTTTACCTCCCGCGCTGGCTATTTTCTTCAATTCTTCTTATTCCTTCACTCTCAAATAAATTAAATTATGAAAAAGATGATTTCTCTTTGCCTTGCAGTAACTTTTACTTTAGGCGTTTATGCGTTGCCACTATCCGATATTCCAGGTAAAATCCTGGAATCGTTTCATCGCGATTTTCCTAACGTAGAGAAAGAGACTATTCAAAATTCTGGCAATTCTGTTATTGTTTATTTTAATGAGGATGATCATTCATCCTGCCGCGTATTCTATGATTTGAACGGTGTGTTGAAAGAAGTGATCAGGTATTATGATGCTTCTAAACTAAGCCCGTTTATCCGTTCCAAAGTGAATGCAAAATACCCCGGAAAAGAAATTAGTGGTGTTACAGAAGTAGTTTACGCTAACAGCCGGTTTTACCAGATCAATGTGCAGGATACTAAAGTATGGTACCAAATAAAATGTGATGCCGATGGAACAATAACAAGAGAAAAGAAATGGCATAAATCATGACTTGTTTTTCCGGGGCTTCTAAAGTGGACGAACGTGATATCGCTTATGATGCTTTTTTTCAGCGCTATTGATTCATATTGTGAAAAAATTTGTTTAGTAAACAAGCAAATATGATGCTTTTGCATTTAGAGTAAAATATGGTAAAATCCTATTTCTTTAGCCCGAAGTTTGGCGGCCGAGCCGTCCACTATTTCTAATTCGCATTTTTTCCCAGGCTGCCATTTCCCACCACCGGAAGCCTTAACGGAAAATACCTTAAAGTGAGTTAGCTTAAAGACAATTATTGCACATAAGGGCTTTGCATCATTTCGCCGGTTATTTGCTGGCCGCGTGCCCCGGTAACAAACGCCCTGAACCAGTATTTTTTGCCCGGTTCCAGACCTTTAACGGTGCATTTGCTGGTGCTGCAAATGGTTTTTATCCATACGCTTCTGTCGGTAGGCGGATCCACCGTATATTCAAAGCCAAAAGATGAGGCGCCTTTGATGGTGTCCACTCTGAGCATCAATTCTCCGGAGTTTGAGCCATTGATAATTCTTAAATTAACCGGAGCTGTAAGGGTGATCAGTTCGCGTCTTTTCTTTAGTGGCAAACCACTGGACACGAGCGCTTCCACATCGCCTTTCGCCTGGTCGGCAACGGAATATCCCAATATTGTGACCAGTTCGATAAGCCGGGCGCGACGTGCATTCTTGGCGGCAATGGCGCTGGAATCGCGAGTGCCTGCTTTGGCCAGTTGCGATACATACGCAGCAATAGCATCACCAAAAACCGTCATATTGGGTTCGGGGTTTGGGAAAAAAGGATTTTCAAACATGGACAGCTTTATCCTTTGCGTTTCTACGGACAATTTAACATCAGACCATTTCTTGTAAGGCCTTGTTACCTGTCCTTCATATAAATCGGAATTTTTTGACATAATAGTTAGCTTTTTATATTAATAAACTTTCTTTAATTACCATCCCGGCTATCCACTCGTTTCCAAAACGATACTGTAAACCAAATATATTTTTTTGATTTTTGCAAGCGTAGCTCTTTCCCCCCATATGGCTTGCATATTTGAAAATTACTTTTTATATTTCCCTGCCTTTTATAACGAGGCTGCCATCCTAAAACCGGCTTTTACACCAACCGGCATCCCCGAAAGTGTAAAATAAAAGGGCAATTATACCCGGGAAAAACCGTAAAAACCATAAGATACGGCTGCGCACTTTTGCCCGATTTTTAATAAAATGAAAGTTTTTTTCGAAAAAATAAAAGAGAAACCCGTGCATTTCTTGCGGGAGAGGCCACGCTCTTCCGAAGAATCCCGGGGTTTCTCCGTGTAGGCGGCATACTTCCCGGAAGAGATTGCAAACTCTTCCTTGTCGAACGCTAACTTCCGCGAAGAAAGTATAATTCCTTCTTTGTCGGAGGCATACTTCTCCGAAGAGATTGATATCTCCTGGCAGATGGACGCAGACATCTTCGGGAAACTATGAATCTCTTCCGTGTCAGGCGCACGCTTGCGGGACGGTTCTGGCAGGCCAAGAATATTAAAAATGCAATAAAGGGAGAAATTGGGAAGATTTTTGTTTGAGAGAAAAGTTGTTCAGCTAATAAGTGATAAACCCCTTGGCAGAAATAAAAACAACTGACTTTTTTAACTGTCAATTGTTGAGTTTTTTCAGAAGTCAATCCTAAAAATCTTTAAAAAGATAAACATAAATCACTTCTTTTTGCCAAGGTTACTATGGACTAAATCA
>JBQCHB010000354.1:0-5146 GCA_051955075.1 Flavisolibacter sp. | reverse complement strand
GGTGAAGATGGTTATTCATCCTGACGATCCGCCTTACCCAATTTTAGGATTGCCAAGAGTAGTAAGCACCGCAGAAGACATTAAAGCACTGGCAGAAGCCGTTCCGTCGTTAAGCAATGGCTTGTGTTTTTGCACGGGCTCATTTGGCGTTCGGGCAGATAACGATTTGCCTGCCATGATAAGCGAATTTGCCGACCGGATCAACTTTATTCATTTGCGCAGTACAAAAAGAAACGAGGCCGGTGATTTTTTTGAAGTCAATCATTTAGAAGGCGACGTTGACATGTACGATGTGATAAAAGAAATTATTGGAGTGATGAAAAATAGGAAGGTCTCTATTCCTATGCGGCCCGATCATGGTCATCAAATGCTGGATGATCTGGCAAAGAAAACCAATCCCGGTTATTCGGCCATCGGCAGGTTGCGTGGGCTGGCCGAATTGCGTGGACTGGAATTGGGCATTGCCCGTTCGTTGTACAATTGATATTGTTTACAAAACGCCTCAACAGCCGGTTGACTTTCTTTTGATCAATACAGACTTGAATACAGCAGAGTGGTTTTGTATTTTTTTTGATTTAATAGCCTCGAACAAAATGTAAGCGGCTTCTTCGCCAATATCAAAAGCCGGTTGTGTAATGGTAGTAAGCGAAGGACAAAGAAAAGCGGCTGTTTCAAGATTGGAAAAACTGATAAGTTTTACATCATTTGGAATGGTAAGCTCAAGTTCTGCACATACCTGGTAGCAATTGATAGCCAGTTTTTCAACTGATGCAAAAATGCCATCAGGCCTGTCTTTTCTTTGCAAAAGTTGTTTGATCAATACATAATTCACACCTGCGTCATCCGTGCATCGAATGATCAAATCTTCGCGCAAAGGAATTTGATATTTCTTAAGTGCATCAATATAGCCCTGCATTCTTTTTTTGCCGATTGATAAATTTTTTGAAATAGTGAGGTGTGCTATTCGTTTGCATCCCTGCTCAATTAAATGTTCAGTCGCTTTAAAACCGCTTTCATAATCGTCTGTCGTTACTCTTGCGGTTGCAAAATCATCCGACACCCGGTCAAAAAAAACAAGCGGGATCATTTTTTTATTCAGTTCCTGCAAATGCGCATAATCGGTACTATTCGAAGACAGCGACATGAGTATGCCATCAACGCGGCCATTTTGCAATACCTGTGTAATCTCAACCTCTTTGTTATAGTCTTCGTGTGTTAAATAGATTAATACATGATAGCCATGTTTTTGCGCAATCGACTCAATACCGTTAATAGCGAGTGTAAAAAAATTATTGGCTATTTCAGGAATAATAACAGCAATGGTTTTACTTTTTTGCTTACGCAAACTGCTGGCGTAGGGGTTAGGTTGGTAATGCAATGCATTGGCAAGTTCAAGTACTCTTTTTTTTGTTTCCAGATTAATTTCATAGCTATCATTCAACGCTTTTGAAACAGTGGAAACAGAAAGATTTAATTGCTCTGCCAGTTCCTTCAAATTCACGGTCTTCATGGTTTCTATCTACTTTATTACAAGTTAGTTTTTTTTGATCTTATAGAAAACGTTTTCGTAAATAAATGCTTTGTTTTTGTGTTGCGGATAATAAAAAATAAACAATTTTCCATTGTGAACACAAGCCGATTCCATTGCTTAATGATAACTGGTTGTTGACTTATTTAAACCGTTATGATCATAGATAATTTAAGTATGCTGGCTTGTCATTTTATGCCATGGTCTCAAATGTGTTCATTGTAATCTATTCCTCTTCAGCCCTGTCATATATAACGCTGCTTCAAAAAAAGACAGGTATTTGAAAGGGTGTTTGCAAGCGTTTAAATTAAATGTATAACTGCTAAAAAGATTGCTGTATGGGAATCAAACCTATCGTAGGCTCTCGGGATCTGCCTTTTAAAAATTGGTATCTATTGTTTCCGCTTTTTTTCATGTTCCAATTCATGAGCCTTTCTCTTTTCGCCCAGTCCAAAAAAGTGGAAGGAACAGTTAGTGACGCAAGAGGATTGCCTCTTGAAGGCGTTACCGTAACGGTAAACGGCGCCACTGCCGGAACACTTACAGACAACAAAGGAAATTATTCGCTTTCTGTTAATGAAGATGCGGTACTTCATTTTTCTTACACAGGCTTTACAAGCAGGGACGAAAAGGTTGGCTCAAGGTCTGTTATCAATGTTTCGCTGCAGGAAAATTCATCTGCTTTAGAAAGCGTTGTGGTGGTGGGTTATGGAACGCAAAAGAAAGTAAATCTTAGCGGTGCAGTGGCACAGGTTTCCGGAAAAGAACTGGCCAATAAACCGGTAGCCAATGTAACCGGCGCCCTGCAGGGTGTTTTGCCTGGTGTTACCGTGTTAAGAAGCACAGGGCAGCCTGGCAGTGAAGGATACGGAATAAGGATTCGTGGGTTTACCTCCGCTAACAGTGCCGATGCTTTAGTGCTGGTAGATGGAGTAGAGCAAGACATCAATCTTTTAGATCCAAGCGATATCGAATCTATCTCTGTTTTGAAAGATGCGTCGGCTTCTGCTATTTATGGTGCAAGAGCTGCAGGCGGCGTTATTCTTGTAACAACAAAACGAGGCGCACCCGGAAGGACGAAAATAACCTTGAACAGTAATTACGGTATTAATATTACGGCAAGGCAGCCACAAAGACTTGATTCGTGGGACGAACAAACGCTGATTGACGAAGCCCGTCTTAATGCCACCGGTGCACCGGAATTTAATGCAGAACAAATAGAATGGTTAAAGAACCCCAACTTCACTTACAGGCCTAACCCAACACAGGATCGCTGGGAATATTTCGACAATAATAATTGGGTGAAAGAAGGAATGGACAGGATCAATCACCAGCAAAATCATTCTGTATCTGTAAGCGGCGGTGAACAAAAATTAAATTACCTGGTTTCGGGTGCGTATTATAAACGTGATGGCGTGCTGCGATACGGCCCTGATGACAATACAAGAAACAATCTTAAGCTGAATATAAATGCGGAACTGAACCGTTATGTAACGGTGAAACTGACGGCAGGCTATATTAATTCACGGGTACGTGAAAATGCTTTTGGTACAGACCAAATCATTAACCGGCTATACCGCAGCCGTACAAGACAATCTTTATATACGCCGCCGGAAGATATAACAGGACAACCTTACAATGGCGACCTGCAAATAAATGCTGTAGATATTGAAAAGAATGGAGGTTTGGAAACAAGAGACTATGAAACGTTTACAGGGAGCTTAAATCTGCAGGTAAAAAATGTAATAAAAGGTCTTACGCTTGATGTAGTTGGGTGGAGGAACCAGAACTATTACAATATGGAAAATGATTCCAGGAGTTTGTACTGGTATGGCCGTACCACCAACACGGTGCGGTTCAGTGCCAATGTGCCTAATTCGATAACTATTCAAAAGAACAAAGGATATCAAAACAACCTGCAAAGTTTTCTTACTTACAATTATAAAATTAAGCAACACGAGTTCACCTTACTGCAAGGCGCATCGTACGAGGAGTATCGCAAAGACGAGGTTATTGCTTCGGCTAAAAATATGATCACAAATGATTTTTTTAGTTTGAATTATGGCGACCCGCTTACAAAAACCGCAACCGATAACGTTGAAACCTGGGCTTTAGGTTCTTTGTTTGGAAGATTGAATTACAATTTTGCCGGCAAATATTTGTTTGAAGCTTCTTACCGGTACGATGGCAGCTCAAGACTAGCACCAAACAATCGTTGGCACCTTTTTCCATCTTTTTCCGCAGCATGGAGAGTAAGTGAAGAAAGCTTTATGCGGAATAATTTAAGTTTTGTCAATAATCTGAAACTGCGGGTGTCGTGGGGACAATTAGGCAACGGATCTCCTTTGGGTCTTTACCCGTACATTCCTTTATTAACAAGCGGCTTAACAACGAGCAGCAATCTTGTTTTTAACGACCAAAGAACCCAATATATTTATCAAAGCGTTTTAGCCTCACCGGAAGTGACATGGGAAACAGTTCAGCAATTTAATGTTGGTATTGATGTAGGCCTTTTAAATAACAGGCTTAGTATTACTGCCGATTATTACATCAAGCGGAATAAAAACATGCTGGCTTCCTTAAACCTGCCAAACATCATTGGTGTTTCTACTCCTTCTTACAACGTAGGCGAATTAAAAAGCTGGGGGAAGGAACTTGATATCAAATGGAGAGACAGGATTGGCAAAGTTGAATATCATGTTGGCTTTAACATTTCAGATAACCAGAACAAGCTTGTAAAATACGATGGGAAAAATTCTATAGGCACTGGCGGTGTGGTTACCTTGCTTGAAGGATATCCTTTGAATACTGTTTGGGGATACAGAACCGATGGCTTTCTGCAAAGCCAGGCAGATGTGGATGCTTATAAGTCGAAGTTTGCAACGCCATACTTCACGAATCTTGGTCCCGGTGATATCAAGTATCTCGATTTGAATGGCGATGGCGTAATTTCTGCCGGTGGCGGAACACCGGAAAATTCCGGCGACCTTGTTTATCTGGGTACTACCAATGCCCGGTACACTTATGGTTTCGACCTGGGAACAAACTGGAAAGGATTTGATGTTTCTTTATTCTTCCAGGGAGCTTTGGTACGTAAATTTTTGATCAACCAGGGAACGCTTTCTCCTATTTTAGGTACGGCCGATATGCCATGGACCATTCACATGGATCGATGGACGCCTGAAAACCCTGATGCTTTTTTTCCAAGGATGTACCAAACCGATGCGCATAATTTCAAACCCTCTGACAGATGGGCGCAGAACGGAAATTACATACGCCTAAAAAATGTACAACTTGGTTATACCATTCCATTGCGCAACAAAAAATTCATTAAAGGTGTACATATTTATGTTTCCGGCCAGGACCTGTGGGAATCAACAAAAGTGCTGAGTGTCTTCGATCCTGAAGTTGGCAACGATGTAAGCGCCACCACTTATCCTTTTTACCGGACGGTTTCCTTCGGTTTCAATTTCACACTTTAATCAAAAGCAGTAAACATGAAAAAGATGAATCGGTTATCCGTATTGATATTAACTGCAGTTCTGTTGTTTGCCGGTTGCAAAAAACTTGACCGTCTTCCGGAAACGCAGTTCAGCGACTCCAACTACTGGAACACAG
>JBQCHB010000353.1:0-11821 GCA_051955075.1 Flavisolibacter sp. | reverse complement strand
TCACTTCTTTTTTTAACTGCGAATATTCAACAACAACCACGTCTTTATTATAACGCCTGGCAAGGTCATTCAAATTGTTTTGCAGATCACTTAGGGTCCCATGCCATTTTGGATAATAGGATTCGCCGATCACATCAAACTGAACACCTCTTGAAAGCATGTTATTGATGAAAAAAACCGATTCATCATTTTGTCCGCCTAAGGCAATGTGCAGCATAATGACAATAGAAGGATCAACACTCAACACCGCATCACTTCCTGCTTTGAATAATTCGGCAAGACTGCCGAAATGATTCACACTTCCTTCGGGCCACATCATTCCATGATTAATTTCGTTTCCTATTTGAACCATGTCGGGTGCAGTGCCCTGCGCTTTCAGTTCCGCAATTACTTTTTTGGTGAACTGATAAACCGAATCTTTCAAAGTGAAAAAAGGCAATCCTTTCCATGCTGAAGGTTTGAATTGTTTTCCGGGATCGGCCCAATAATCACTGTAATGAAAATCGAGTAAAAATTTCATTCCGGCAGCTTTGATGCGTTTCGCCATTTGTTTGGTGTGCTCCAGATCGCAAAAGCCTTTTTTTGGAGAATAGCCACTGTCGGCCGAAGGGTTGTTGAAAATGCGCAAGCGAACGTAATTGAATCCGTGATCTTTTAAAATTTCAATGGCATCCTTTTGAATTCCTTTATCAGAAAATTTCACACCTCTTGCTTCCAATTCAGGAAGAAAAGAAATGTCGGCACCAATGATTTTTCCAATCTCTTTTTTCTCCCCATAACTGCCGGCAGAAAATATTTTTGTTGAAGAAGTAATGGAGCTGTTTGAATGAATGGAAAAGATATCTGTTGAACCTTTCCATAATCCTTCGCTCCTGGCTTCGAAATGAATATTGCTGGGCGTTTTTCCTGACAAAACAATCACTTGTGCTTTGCCATTGAACAAATAACGTTGTGCAGCTGTATCGAAATATTTATCCTGCTCGTGGCTGCTTGGATCGCCATTGCCCACACCAATGATCCTGGCGTCACCGTTCAATCCAAAGTGAATTAAATTATTGGCGTCAGGTACTTCTCTTCCCTGCCGGTCAACAACACTGATATTTAATACTGTTGCATCCTTGCCATCAGCCAATATTGTTGTTTTATAGGGTGTAACAACAACCTCAAATGGATCGCCGGTGGTTTCGACTTTTGCTGTAAGCTTCTTACCTTTTTTATACGCAATCGCTTCCAAAGTTCCAGGCTCGTAAATCACCGTCCATTGTAAATGTTTATTGCGGGGCATGTCTTTCTTTCCCAAACTTTCTCCATTCAAAAATAATTCTACGTTGTCAGCATTACTGTTCACCCAAACATCAATGGGCTGTCCTTCTTTTCCTTTCCAATTCCAATGTGGCGAGATATGCAATACGTCTTTATCAGTCCACCAGCTTTGATAGTAGTAGTAAATATTTTTCGGAAAACCACACACATCCATAACTCCAAAATGCGAACTGATATTCGGCCATTGATACGGTGTGGGTTCGCCACGATAATCAAAACCCGTCCATACAAACCCTCCTAACCAAAAATCATTTGGCGCTGCCAGGGTCCACCAGGCTTCGGCTGTACTTGCCCACCATGGCGCACTAATATCCTGGTCAGGCACATAAGCATGGATAGTATCTTTTGTATAAATACCCCGCGTTGTAACGGTGCTTCCCATCTCGGTTCCAATGATCGGTTGAGTAGGGTGATCACGATGATAATCGGCTACACCTAAATGACGGTAATTAAATCCCCGCACAGGAATCACTTCATTAATGCCATGAAAAACATTAGCCACATCAGCAGCATAGGTGCTCACTCTTGTTGGATCGAGTTTTTTTTGAATAGTGAGCAATGATTGAGCAATTCTTCTTCCTACATCCTGCGTTTGCACCCAGCCTTCTTCATTCCCTATTGACCACATGAACACACAAGTACGGCTCCGGTCGCGAAGAAGCAAACGTTCGAATTGATCAACATATTCAGGACTGCTGTTCAATAAACGGTTTTCATCCAGCACTAGCATTCCTAAACTATCGCAGGCATCCAGCAATTCGGGTGTCGGCGGATTGTGTGAGGTACGATAAGCATTACAGCCAAGATCTTTCAGCAAACGAATGCGATAGTATTGCAAATAATCGGGCAGTGCACTTCCTACACCTGCATGATCCTGGTGATTATTGGTTCCGAAAATTTTAATGTGCTTTCTATTGAGAAAAACGCCATTAGGTTTTATCTCAATTGTTCGTATTCCAAACCTTTGGCTGGTGCTGTCAATTGTTTTTCCATTTTGTTTTACTATGGAGATGATCCTGTACAAATAGGGATCATCCAAAGACCAAAGACGGGGATTGGTGACAGAAAGGCTTTGCTTAACAGTTATTTTTTCATTTGCATTTAGCCCAACAACCTGTTCTGCTGAGGATGTAATTTTCTTGCCATTGCGATCAGTGATATAAACAAAAACAGACCCTTTCGAAGAAGTGAGATTTTTATTTTCAACAGTTGTTTCAACAGACACCTTTGCTTTATGGTTTGAAACAGCGCAGTAAGAAAAAACACCATCAGTTGCCACATGCAGATTGTTGTATTGATTTAACCAAACATGGCGATAAATGCCGGCGCCTTCGTAAAACCAACCTTCATATTGCGTCGCATCTACACGGACAATCAGGACATTTTCTTTATCATAATTGAGATAATCAGTGATGTCATAAGTAACGCCAATATAGCCACTCTTGTTATTTCCTAAATAAAAACCATTGATCCAAAAATTCGCATCGCGGAAGACGCCATCAAACTGAATTTGGAACCGCTGCCCTGAATCTTTTTTTGAAACCATAAAATGTTTTCGATACCAGCCAATGCTGGTTTCGGGAAACAAACTGCCGACTGGTTTGTAGCCATGCGCCATTACATCAAAACTCTTTGATTCCACAAATGGCAGTTCAACAGCCCAATCGTGTGGCAAATTCAAGTTCCTCCAACTGCTGTCTTTAAACTTTGGGTCAATAGCCGTTCCTGTTGCTTCGCCGGTTTTCTTAAAAATCGCTGCTATTCCATAATTAAAATCTTTGGAAGGGTCGGATGCATTACCAAAATGAAATTTCCAGTTGTCATCAAAATTTAAATGTTGCCTTTGCGCAAAAGAAAAACTGTAAACAAAAAATGGAATAATAAAAACAACGGTGCGAATAAGCTTCATAAGAAAAGTATTATGTTCTCGATGAATCAAAGCTAAGGCAGACCTGCCTTAAGTCATTCAAGTATAGTTGGGTTGCTTTTGTTGTTGCTCTCCAGTAATTTCCACCAATAAAAAACGCCTTCAATAGTGAAGACGTTTTTTTATTTTTTTGAGCAATTGCTACTCAATCTTGTAAGTATAGTATCCTGAATTGTTCAGGTAAAGCGAAATGGTATGCGTACCTGCAGGAACGGCAAAGTTTTTAGAAGCATCGCCGATGTTATCACCATTAACCGCCAAACTACCGGTTCCTCCTGTCTCGCCATAGTTCAGTGTCCAATCGTGGTTAGCCCTGAATTTAAACTGGTCTCCTTCCGCCGTTGTAATGGTAGCTTTCCAGCTTTTATCTCCGCTGTCGTAAGTCATGTCAATATCATTGTTCCAGCCGCTCGCAGCAAAACCTCCTATTACACTCCAGGTAGTTTTTGTTGCTGACCACGTATTGTTTACTGTATTGGCTACAATATGATAAAAACCTGCGCCAGGAACGGTCAGATTGCCACCACCGCCTGGGATTAAAGTGCCACCACCGCCGTCACCTAGTGCATTGTTCCAATCGGGAGTAGTCGTTAATTTAAATTCATAGCTGTTCCCTGCTGGAATATTTACATAGCCATCAAAGCTGCCATCGGCGTCGGGCGAACCCAAAGTAGGTGCTGTGGCGGGGGTCCATCCCTGGTAATCACCGGGTACATATAAAAGACCATAAGTTTTTACGGGAACAACGGTAAACTTACCATGCTGAAAATCCACGGTTATAGTGTACATGCCTGTAGCGCCAGGACCGGGAATATCCTGGCCGGGGCCTGTTGAATATTGAAAGTCACCACCAGCACTCAATCCAGCCACTGTATTGTTTTCTACATTGTATTTGGTATCCCAGCTACCGTTCACGGGAAGAATATCGTAGAAGCCTCCACCATTTAAATAAAATGTACCCTGATAAGTAACAGAGTCAAGCCTTGTAAACTGTTGTGCAGGCACCGGAACTGGATTACCCCATGCGCCGGCGGTGGCGCTGCCTACTAAAAATAAAGTTTTAGATGCAGGCGGGTTGATTTTAGGCGGCACTTTATACGGAGTCATTTTGATCTTAATGACGTTAGAACTCAGCTGCTCGTTATTATTGACATAAGAAGAAGTAACTCTAACATCCATATCAACAGGTACATCAAAAGCGTAACCATATGCTAATAGAATATTGTTTAATTCCTTTGCAGCAAACGAAGTGGTAAGGCTTTTCGTTACGACCCTGGTTGTTGCTGTTGCAAAGTTTTTACCTGTGGAATCTATTTCAATAGTGTATTTAATATTGCCCGAGTCAGTAGCATGATTGGGATAAGTCCAATTCAATGTCAAAGCTACATTGTTAGAGTCAGCCATTTGCGGCGCAACGGCCGTTGTCGAAGCCGTAAGCACAGGCGCAGTCCCTGTTTGATAATGGGGCAGGTCTTTTACTTTATTGCAGGAGGCTACAATAAGCGTAAAGCCTGCTATGAAGAGAAAGAAGTTTAAGAATGATCGCATAAAATGATATTAGTTGTGTGTTTACAATTTGGTTACTGTAAATTTTCCTCTTTGAAAATCTACCTCAATTTTATAGTTACCGCTTGCAGCAGGTGCCATTATATCTTCGCCGCCTAGCTGGAAATCGCCACCGTTAACCAAAGCCGGATCATTTTTTTTCTTTATGCTGTACTTAATGCTCCAGCTTCCGTATACCGGCACAAACGTATACGACTTACCACCAGTTAATGCAATGCTTGGCAACACATATAAAGTAGGGCTTACCTGTGTAAACTTTTGACTGGTTAATTCAGGCTCGCCGCAAGCACATTGCCAGTTGCCTGGTGTTGCATCGCCTGTAATATACAAGGTGCCCGAAGCCGGAGGCGTTACTTTGGGAGGAATAGCATACGGCGTAGCTGTTAGCTTTAAAACGTTGGAAGCCAGTTTAGCGTTGTCACCAGCCAAAGAAGATGTTATTCTGATTTCGATATGATGCGACATGCCCGGCTTTAACACCAATTGGTTCAACAAAAAATCATTGAATTCGTTTTGCGTAAATGTTTTGCTCAGGTCTTTACTGACAGTTATTGATTGTCTCTGTGGGTTAGAGAAATCAGAGCCTGTTGTATCTATCTCAATCAAATAGTTTACATCCTGAGAGCTAATGCCTGTGGTGAATTGGTAATTAGGATTGGTCCACGATAACTTTATTCCTTCTTTGTCTTTATTATCAAAAGAGAGAGGAATATTAGTGTTAACCGATGCTGTTAAGACCGGGGCTGTTCCACCTTCATAAAAAATCTTGTTTTCATCTTTCTTACACGAAAAAAGAATTATTGTGAAGAGAGATAATAGTATGAGCAATCTATTTTTCATATTAATAGACATTTAAGTTTTGATGATTAGTAACCGGTGTTTTGTTCCAAACTCGGGTTGGCAGAACGTACAGTAGCGGGAATGGGAAAAATGTTGTATTTGGCATCTACTGCGGTTCCCGATGCCACTCCTCCTTTCCAGGGCCATAAATAGGTACCAGTAGTTAATAGGTTATAACGTACCAGGTCGGTACGACGATGGCCTTCCCAATACAGTTCCCGGCCTCTTTCGTCTAAAATGGTTTGCAGGGTGAGATCAGAGGCGTTTAACTGTCCTGCATTAGTATCGCCATAGGCACGGAAACGGATTTTATTCATATAACTTAACGCAGTGGCTGCGTCGGCACCACTACCTCCACGAAGGAAGGCTTCTGCATAAATAAAGTACATTTCGGGCAGGCGGAAAACAGGAAAATCAATATCTGCAAAGTCGCCTTTTGAATCTGACACAGGCGCTCCATCCGTACGGATATTTTTATATTTTTCTACGTGCATGCCCTGCGCAAAGTTGCCTACATCTTCAATTGTTTGGTTTGACTGGTTGTTAAATAAAGCCCTTTGGTCTGTACTGCCGCTTAAATCAGGAAACAGGTTGGCAAATGCTTTTGTAGTTCTGTAACCAGCCCATCCGCTGCTTACGCCATATTTATCATGGTCGTCTCCGGATGGCGCATGCACTAAAAATGAAGTATTGCCAAAAGATTGGGTATGCAAACCATCACAGTTGATGGCATAGATGATTTCACTTTTTTGTTTATCATTATCCGCCATAAACAGTTTTGGATAACCCGATACCAAACTATAACCGACGTCAATTACTTTTTTAGCATAGGTAATGGCTTCGGTATATTTTGGTGTACCGGTGTAAACCCCAGCGTTCAAATAAAGACGGGCCAGAAGTGCCCATGCCGCTGCCTGATCAACTCGCCCATATTCGATTGTTTTTGCGGGGGCCAAGTCTGCATCAATAGCTTTAAGTTCCGTTTCTACATAATTAAATAAATCGGTTCTGCTGATTTGCTTTGGCAACGTTGTACCCACGGCGTCATCCTCTGTAACGAAAGTCGATTTTCCAAAAAGATCAATCATAGCCCAATAATTAAAGGCACGCAGAAAACGTACTTCGGCTCTAGATTTTTTAATTTCATCAGCTTCTGCGCCGGTGATATTCCGGGCTGCCAGTTTATCGTCCGTAGCTTCTCTGAGGTATTCATTGGCAATAGTTACATTGTAAACCAGCCTTGAATAAAGACCTAATAAAAACGGATCAGAACTTGTCCACTTAAGGCCATGGAAATCTTTGATGGTTTGGTCATCCCATGACACGATAGCTTCATCGGTAGGCAACTCCTGTGCATTAAAAAAGCCGCGAATGAAAGGCGATTGCGAACCCTCATCCAAACCCTGTATATCGGAAGCACCGGCAGGGCCTGCATTACCTGTAGTGGCCAGGCCACCATACACTTTTGCCAACACCATTTTATAACCGGCAGCCGTAGAATAGGTAGTAGCCGGCGTAAGATCGTTCTTGGGATATAAATCTAGCTTTTTGGCACAGGACGACACACAAAGTGCTACCGCAGTGCCAATGAGTAAATTATTTATAGTTGTGAATTTCATACAACAATTATTTTTTGAATTAGAAATCTAAGTTTACACCTAGCGTGTAAATACGGGGACGCGGGTAAATGTTACCGTCAATTCCAAAATCGCTGGAATTTTCAGGATCTAGTCCTTTGTACTTTGTAAATACTGCTACATTTTGAATGCTTCCCAAAATGCGGAGGGAGGCGCTATTATTGAAAACCTTTCCTGCATTATAACCCAGGTTTATATTGTCGAGGCGAAGGAATGAAGCATTCTCAATAAAATAATCGGACAGGAATTGATTGTTGGAATTGTTATGAAAGCCAGTTTCTAAATACGATTGTGAAGCATTGCCAATAAAACTTTGCGGATTTTTAATGACAGATAAAATGCCCGAACCAGCGTTGTATTGATTAAAGAGATAATTACCAATCATGCCATGGGCAGCAAGGCCAACGCTAAAATTCTTGTAGGAAACCTGTGTACTAAAGCCTAACAGAAAATCAGGATTTGGGCTTTTATACAGGTAGCGGTCATCGGCATCAACTTTTCCATCCCGATTAATGTCTTCGTATAAACCTTCAATCGGATGATTGTCCTTATCGTAAATTTGTTTATACACAAAGAAACTTGCCGGCGCATAACCCACTACGTTTTTACCTATAAAGTTTCCTGTGGCAATACCAATTCCGCCTACATCAATACCTTTAAAATTCGGGTCTTGATATTTTAAAAGATTAGTAATTTCTCTTTTATTGTACGAGAAGTTAATTCCTAGGTCCCAACTTAGGTCCGCTTGCCTTACAGGTGTGGCATTTAATGTCACCTCAAACCCTTTCACATCCATATTGCCCACATTGGTGGTAATGCGGTTTACAAAGTTGGCTCCCGGCGCCACAGGCACATCGCTTAACAAATCTTTTGTTTTTTTAGAATAAAAATCAACAGAGCCCGAAAGGCGGTTGTTCAGGAAGCCAAAGTCCAAACCGATGTTGCGGGTAGTGGTGGTTTCCCATTTGATGGAAGCGTCATAACCCTCAGGGCGTAAGAAGGGATAAAAGGTATCTCCAAACTGGTATTGTGCAGAAGAATTACTCACAGTGTAACGCGTAAGATAGGAGTAGTACGGAATGCCATCCTGCTGACCGGTAATGCCCCAACCCAAACGAAGCTTTAATTCACTAACGGCATCAGCGTCACGGAAAAATTCGTCCTTTAACTTCCATGCGGCTGCTACAGCAGGGAAGTAGCCCACTCTTGTTTCAGGAGAGAACTTTGAACTGGCATCTCTGCGTAGGGAACCGGTAAGCAAATATTTATCAGCAATTGTAATATTCACTCTTCCCAAATAAGACTCCAGGCGGTACTTAGGATCGTCAGTAGCAAAAACGGGTTGCGAGTTGGCTATGGTATCTTTTAAGGCTTGATTGTTAGGATCTGAAATGGTCCTGTAACTAAACGCAGCGTAGTTATATACATTGGTCAGGAACTCCTGGTACGAGTGACCCACCAAAACATCAAACTTAGTATTGATGTTCTTTAGGTCTTTTGTATAAAAAAGCTGTACATCGGCCAGTGTGTTTTTCTTACCCTGCTGATAATATTGCTTTCTACCGCCGGTTTTGTAATTGGTGGCAGATAAAGAATCTATATTATCGTTGCCCTTGCCTTTTGCATAATCCATACCCAGGTTAACCAACACATGCAGATCGGGAAGGAAATGCAGTTTATAATCGACTTGCACATTGCTGATAATCCTGTTTACACGAGACCTGTTGTCCCTTAAATTAATTAAACCCACAGGATTTCTGGTTGCGAGGTCAATCGGCTTACCATCAGCCTGCAGCCACTCGTAATATCCACCATATTTATTAGTGGCCAATACAGGCTGGGTTGGGTCAAATGCAATGGCCGCGCCAACAGCTCCCTGGTCGGAAAAATTGTTTTTAATGGTACTCGCTTTTACATTTAGGTTCACCGATAAATGATCATCCAGGAACTTAGGAGACAGGTTTAAAGAAGATGACAAACGATCAAATTTATTTTTCAATAAAACACCTTCCTGATTTAAGTAGCCTAAAGAAACTCTAAAAGGTAAAACACCTAAACTACCGCTGGCGCTAATGTTATTGTCAACACCAAGTGCCTTGCGATAAATTTCATCCTGCCAGTTGGTACTGGCGGTTCCTACAATATTCTTATACGTGTCATTTCCTATGGCAGTTGCATCGGCGGCTACAATGCTCCTAATCTCGTCGGCGGTGAGCACTTTTACCTCTTTGCTTACTTCGCTCAAAGAAACCTGGGAGTTAAAATTAAACTTCACTTTTCCTTTAACTCCTTTTTTGGTGGTGATGATTAAAACACCATTAGATGCCCTTGAACCATATAAGGCTGTGGCAGAAGCGTCTTTTAGCACACTAACCGATTCAATATCGTTAGGATTGATAGTACTTAAAAGGTTCCCGGTACCGGATATGCCATTGCTTTCTACCGGGACGCCATCAATAACAATCAAAGGATCGTTACTGGCATTTAAAGAAGCGCCACCACGAATGCGGATTTTACTTCCACCGCCGGCCGACCCGCCACCAGAAGTAATTTGCAAACCAGCTACTTTGCCTTGCAATAATTGCTCAGAGGAAGGAATAAACCCTTTTTGAAAATCCTTCGAAGAAACGGAAGTTACGGCACCGGTTAAATCTCCTTTCTTTCTGGAACCGTAAGCAATTACAACCACTTCGTTAAGATTGCCGGCACCAGATTGAAGAGACACGTTTAGCGGCGCATTGCCGCTAATGGCAGTTTCCTGTGTGGTAAAACCCACAGAACTAAAAACTAAGGTTTTCGCGTTGGCAGGAACGTTCAAAGAATAACTACCATCATCAGACGTAGTTGTTCCAATGGACTGGCCTTTTACAGTTACAGAAACACCAGCCATGCCTTTGCCGGCAGCGTCAGTAACTCTTCCCGAGATCACTCTTTGTTGTGCAGAAACCACTAAAGAGAAAAGGAGCAGCAAGGGCAGCCCAATAGCATAGAGCAGTTTTCTCATGTTCATAAGCAATAAATATGTATTTAAAATGTTTGGAGTCGCAGTCGTTAATGTGTATCCGAGACACAATTATAAATGTTTTTTATTTCCCCCCGAAATTTTACGAGGTCTTTTTTATGTTTTAAAATGAAAGAGAATTTTGTGCAGTAGTTAAGCTTATCCACTAACAGCCGCCTTTGCTGTTTTTACTTTTACAGCCACATTCTTTTTCAACCCTGTCTTTAACTTATACAGTTTGCCCGGCCTGTGTGGCACATCTTCTTCCATCTGGTTGAGGTCAACCAGCCAGTTTTTGAGGTTGATTCTTTTTCTGAAGTTCCTGCGATCTAATTCCTGCCCTAAAATAGCCTGGTACAAATCCTGCAACTCACGTAAGGAAAACCTGTCCGGCAGCAGGTTAAATATTACCGGGTGCTCCAGCACCTTTTCCTGCAAGCTTTGAAGGCAGGTATCTAAGATCATCTTGTGGTCGAAAGCCAATCGGTCCACCTCGGCTACATTATGCCAGTGCAGTTCATTATGGGTTAATTGAAGTTTATGGCTTTTAATATTGACTAAAGAATAATAGGCAACAGTAATTACACGCCCCGATGGGTGACGATCAATATTGCCGAATGCGTACACCTGCTCCAGGTAAACATCACGCAAACCGGTTCTGTCCTGCAACACACGATAGGAAGCCCTCTCCAAATCTTCGTTAGGCGTTACCAAATCACCGAGCAAAGACCATAAGCCTTCAAATTCTTCGAGATCCGATTTTATTAAAAGCACTTTCAGTTGCTTGTCTTCATAACCGAATATTACACAGTCCACCGAAACGGCAATGTTGAAATATTCTTGGTGGCTGCTTTTTTCAATAGCCGCGGTTTTTAATCCCAGATTTTGCATAACCCCTTATTGAATAGTGACTGATATAGTTTTGGTTGTTGATTTCGTGTTCAATTTTAAATAATAAATTCCCTTTGAGAGTTTTGGTTTTTTCACTGGCAACGGGTGTGCGCCTTTTATTAAAAAGGCATCATAAAGCGTTTCTACGTATTGGCCTAATGAATTGTACAAATCAGCTGTGACCTTACTGCTTTGGGGCAGTTTTACTTCCAATGTAAAATCAGTATTAATTGGGTTAGGATAAGCTTTTACTTCCAGTGTGGCTTCATTCCAGGGAACGTCGATAACAGGTGTGGCCATTACATTATTTACATTCCTGTTTACAAACACATGAAATTCGCCCGGCTGCAGGTTGATGCTTTGTGCAGTTCCGGTAGAAGAAAATGTTGTGTTGTTCAGATAATCGTACCATGTTCCCGCAGTTGGGAAACTGATACTTGCGGTCTGGCCGTTTACATCAAAATTTCCTACTACTAATAAATGTGATGTATCGCCTGACGAAACCTTGATCCACTTTACAGCACCGTTCAAACTTTGACTAATACTTCCTGTAATGAAGGCATCTTTATACCATGGATGAAAGCGCAATTGTATCAGGCTGCTATAAGTTGTGTAGACACTTTTTCTACGGACATC
>JBQCHB010000352.1:0-4079 GCA_051955075.1 Flavisolibacter sp. | reverse complement strand
CTTATCGGGTTAGCGGAGCAACTCGGAGGCCAAACAGCAACGGATATTTTAGAAAGCTCTTGACGTAGCAACTTTGTGGAACGATAGCAAACGAACAAATAATCAACTTTTTTATTTAAATTAATCGGACGGTTTCGGGTGGAAAGAACATTTAATTCTCACAGAAGTCTCCTATTGATCTCCGTTTAAGGGTACCATCATCAATCAAAAAGAAGGAATAAAAACTTATCAATATGTTAGCAGAACACTTATCAAAAACAAAAGACAGAAAGAAACTCTGGATTATTTCGGCGGTAGTCGTTTTACTTTTGCTGGCAGGGATTGTATTGCTTGTAACAAAGCAAGGAAACGCGGGATGAACATTTTTTGCAAATGCAACTTGCATGCTCATACATAAAAACCGTGATAACCCATGACAAAATTAAAACTACCACTAACAACGCTTTTGGCCACAGTCCTCGTTGTTTCGTGCGACAACGTCAAACAAGACAGCAGGGCCGGATATTCAGGCGATAAGATAGTTCGTATAGCGGAAATAGAAGTGGATTCCACTTATCTTGACGAATATAAATCCATATTGAAGGAAGAATCAGAGGCATCGGTGAGGTTAGAACCAGGCGTTATCTGCATTTTTCCTATGCTGCAGAAAGACCATCCCACTCAAATAAGCATATTGGAAATTTATGCAAACAAAGAGGCTTATCAGGCACATTTAAAAACGCCGCATTTTCTTAAATACAAGACGACAACACAGAACATGGTGAAATCATTGCGGCTTATTGATATGGAAGCGCTTGACAGTACTACGACGGCTTTTATATTTAGTAAATTAAAACAATAGGCGGACGAAAGGTGTGGCACCACGCGCTGCTGTCATGAATGCGCGCACTCAGGATAGCAGTAAGAGCAGCAAAGAATAAATGATTGAAATTTTTTAAAAGAGCAGTAGAAGCCAATAGCAAAACTAACTATCATCAATTCTGACAACATTTTTCGAACAAAACGAAAACCATGAAACAGCGGATCAATCTTTTAACACTCGGTGTATCCGACTTAGAAAAATCTATGAGATTTTACCAGGACGGTTTTGGCTGGCAAACACAAGGCATTGTAGGTACCGAATTTGAAAACGGTGCCGTGGTTATGTTTCAGCTTGACGATGGACAGATGCTGTGTTTATATGAGAGAAAAAATTTAGCATGGGATAGCAAGGTAAATCTGCAGCCCGGGAGTGCCACTGAATTCTCCGTCGGGTACTTTGTAAACAGCGACCAGGAAGTGGATGCCATCATGGAGCAGGCAAAGAAGGCCGGTGCCACGATTACGAAACCGGCACAAAAGGCTTTTTGGGGTGGCTATCATGGTTATTTCCAGGACATAGACGGGCACCTTTGGGAAATTGGACACAATCCCTCATGGAAAGTTGAGGAATAAAATGAAAAGAAAAATGGCAGCGGTCAACCGGTGCGTCAATAAAAGCGTGGCTTGCAACATTTTTGTATTTATCTCCGGCTGTTTCTAATCGGCACTTATAAATCAATTGGGCACACAAATTCAATACGACGAATAAAGCCAGGCAAAACTTTTTATCATCGTCTTTTGTACATTCATCAGTAACAGTTCAGGGCTGATGGAACGTCCCATTCTCTATGCTGTTGGCACCTCTCCAACAGGTACGGTTGGTTGGCAAGCTTTAAAAGCTTTCCAATCCCGCATAACAGCCATGAAACTCAAAAAACTCAAAACTCCAGGATTTCCCCAATATCATTTTTCTTCAAGTGACGCTCCAACCTCGCCTGTGACGATTTCTCCGCCCCGCTTGTAATTGCCTATAAAAACGCCCTTAGTCGTCACATGGCTTTCTGTTAATGTAAATGCTGCCGGCATCGCATCGTTTTCGAACAATTTCTTTCCTTCACCAAGGATCAACGGGTAAATTTTGAGCCGTAGCTCATCTACTAAATCGTGCTTAAGCAACAGGTGTACAAGCTTGCTACTACCCCAAACCTGGATGTCACCCCCCTCCGAACTCTTAAGCTTTTTAATATCTTTCAGGCTTTTGAAGAAAACCGTATTTTTCCAATCGGATTTTTCCCTGGTCCGCGACAAAACATATTTGGTGCCCTCATTAATGCCTGGCCAAAAGTCAGCATGTTTAGGCCAATAGGATTCAAAAATCTCAAATGTTTTTCTGCCCAAAATATAATCTGCCGGTTTCAACTCTTCCTGCACTAATTTTCCGGAAAGCTCGTCACCATAAGATGCTGTCCAGCCGCCATATTTAAAACCTCCCGATGTATCTTCTTCAGGTCCGCCTGGTGCCTGCATTACTCCGTCTAAGGAAATCATTGATAAAACAATAATTTTTCTCATGTTATTTGATTTATTGTGTAAATGAAATGGTTGCTTGTTGATAAGATGCTACCTACTTTAAAAAATCATTCAAATATGCTAAGATGGTTTCCGTCTGCATCATCAGGCTGACGTGCCCCTGCGAAGGCACAATCGCCAGGTGCGATTTTGGCATCGGTGCCATATCAGCAGTAATACCTCCTCCCAATAGTTGATAGGTTTTTGCCAACTCCACTTTATCCAGCCCGTCATTGTCGCCCGATATGATGAGTACAGGCGCAGCAATTTTCGCAATATTCGAGTCGCCGACATCGAATGGTTCTTTGGCAAAAGCAAACATCTGTGCCAGGAACTCCCTCCATTTTGTTTTATCCGGTGCGACTGCGTTGTAAGCCGTTTTTAGGGGTGTATTATCAAAAAATTCAGGTTTGAAATCTTTAAATGCGCCGTTTACTATGGGTAGCCAACCACTGCTTTTATAGGTAGAAGAGATGATCGCTAATTTTCGTAACCGTTTCGGGCTTTGTACTGCAAACTGGTAGGCTACAGAGCCGCCCATACTATAACCCACTATATCGGCACTGTCAATTTTCAGGTAATCCATCACGCCTTCCACATCGCTTGCCAAAGTAGCGATCGACAATTTTCTATCTGAAAACGGCGTATGTCCATGGCCCTGCATTTCAATGGCAATTACCTTCCTGGTTTTCGACAACTCAGGAATCAATTGTCCCCAGTTCATTTCAATGGTATAAAAAGCACCATGCAGTAAAACGACAGGCCTGCCCTCGCCATACACTTCGTAATACACTTTAATGCCGTTAACAGGCGCGTAGCCACTGTCTGAAGCTTTGTTGGATTGCCCCTGCGACTGAAATACGACACAAAAAAGAACAACCATTATTGATACCAGTTTTGGAATATAAGGTCGGTTAATAGTTTTTTCATAAAACGTTATTAAATTGTTTTGAATGTATTGACCATGCAAAGATGGAAGGCATTTGACGATTTTACACAGTGTAAAAACGTCAATTTATAGGGTGAATACCGCAAAACCTGTTTCAGGAAAATTTGATTCTTAAGAGATAAATTCGAAACTGGTAAATAGTTTAAGGAATAACAGCAGTATTTTCATTGCTTATCTTCTCACTTCTTCGCAGCAACGTCTCCCGATAGAGACGTTGCGTAAATCATAATGAATTGATTACTTCGAGCGGAAGTATTGTGCGAGTTATAAATTTATAAAGCAGAAGCTTAACTACATTCTTGCAAATCCGTGTTCGGGTAAATGGAATTTATGCAGAGGACTGAATCGCGTATCGGCACCACTCAGCAAAAAATTAGGCCAGGAACCAGGAAGCCATAAAATCGATACAATAGAAGATAAGATTCCGTGCGCAATGTCTAACGCTAGTGGACATCGCGCAGAAAATAAACATCAGCATTTGATTTATGAAACCTGGTAAATTTCTCTTGATCCCGTCATATACATGTCGTGGTAGCCCTTCATTTTTTCTTTCATTGTTTTCATTTCCTCACTGTCCTGTGCATATTTCTGAAAACTTTGTTCGTAGGCGGTAAGGCTTTCATATTGGGTTACCATCACTACTTTATTGTAATTGCCAGTCATGTCTGTCATTATGTTGACCAGGTTATCATTATCAGCCATAACTTCTTTGAACAATTTTGCAAATTTGGAAGCCTGACCTGGCTTGCAAATAAAAATG
>JBQCHB010000351.1:0-2757 GCA_051955075.1 Flavisolibacter sp. | reverse complement strand
TTTTTGGGGAAAGTAAACAAGTTTCTGAGCAAACTTCATCACTTCTTCAGCAAACTTGTTTAGTTTTTGATGAAACTAATTTAGTTTTTGCAAAAAAAAGGCTTGTTTTAAAGCAAACAAGCCTAAAGTAAAGCGGCTTTGAACAACAGTGAGGATGAAACAACCAACAATCCGATTCAATTGGCTTTTTATTTAGAATAAAGCGTTGGCAAACTGTATTTCTACGTTGCCTCTCCGCCGGGTTTTTCGCCTTGGTATGTCAAACGTAACAACTTTACTTTCGAAGGTTTCCGCCATCCACAGAAGCAAGGGAAAATCTCGGGTTAAGGTAAAAGACTAATGCCGGGATTATTTAAATAGCTATTATTTTTTTTCGACAAGGCGTTTCTCAACCAAAGAAAGTAGCTCGTTAAATTTTTCTTTATCGATCGCAGCTTTTTGAATGGCTACCGCATTTAAATATGAATTATCAGTTAACAGGAAAAGAATTTCGTCTTTTAATTTATAGTGTGAAAAGTAGTTCCAGCTATATTCCTGAACGGAATTATAACTAATTACTTTAACCATATCATTAGTTATCTGAACTCCGCCTTCTTTCCTTTGAAGTGAATTTTCACCAATATGCTTATCGGACAAGATGAAAAATGCGCTTTTACTTTGTAGCATGTGTCGCAAATAGATTAGTGCAAGTATTATTAGAGCCAATCCAATGGAGAACGTGATGTTAATATTGTAGTAGATTTCCTTGCCTCCATTTTGCGTATGAATTGTGTAAGGAGCAAAAGCATTATATACAATTAAACCTACACCCAGCAGGCTCATAATAATAATATATTGCTTGAATGATTTCGAATAAAGCTTCCAAAGGACCTTATTTGTTTTGATTGAACTGTGCAGAACATTTTCTTGTTCAATAGTAAGTTGCATAATTGTGATGAAATTTCATTGAGATAAAACCTTGGTCGCCAACAGCGGTGTTTTGTAGTAGCCGAAACTAATTAATTTTTTTAATTCTTTTCCACAGGTTTTCCGCAGCAATTTTTAGCTGTAAGTGTATTGTAATAACCTGTGCATTTACCTTTTCGAATTGGTTTTGTCAAGTGCAGCTTTTAAACCGTTGGCTAATTTTTCTGGGTTGTCTACCGCCCAAAAATGCATCATAAATAACCGTGGCTCGTCGTGCAGCATATGGCTGTGTAGGGCCGTTGGTATAATGCCATTTTCTGTAAGCGCCTTTGCCACTGCATTTACTTCGTCGGCCAATAAAACAAAGTCGCCTGTTATAGCTGCCTTGTCTCCGTCCATTTGAAAATTGATGGCTGTGGCCATGCCCATTGCCGGCGGCATTTCCATTCCGCTTTCTGTAAGTTTTTCATTACGCGGAAAGCTATATTGCAATAGCATGCCGTTTTGTTTGCCCGATGTGCCTAATATGGCTGTTACTTTACTCCAGTCAGGATTTTGTACGGGTTGTTGCGCAGCGGGGGACTGAAGTGGTGTTGCCGTTACTGCTAAAACTGCTTTTATTTTTTGCGCTAATACCACTGCATTTCCTTCTCCATGATAATGAATATATTTTACGGCAGGTGTTTCGTTAACAAGATGATTGTGTATAGCGGTGATTTCAAGATCTTCTTCCATCAACTTGTTGATCACTTTTGGCAGTTCAGCGTCGGGCAAAACAAGATCGCCCATCATCATTGCATGATCGCCCATATTCATAATGCCGATCCAGGTGCCCAATGCCAGGCCCGGCGCCACTGCAAAGCCGCCAACCTTTACTGTTAGATCGGAGCGGGGAAATGAAATTTTATAAACCTTACCTGTAACGATTCCCTTTTTGCCAAACACATTATTTAACGCGGCGCTGTCTACCTGGGCAAAGCTGTTAATGGCAAACAAGGCAGCAGTCAATAAAATAAATACGCTTTTCATTTTACTTTGTTTTATAGATCATCAATTGTGCACTGGTACCATTATGCGCCGGTGCAGCAACAATTAACTGGTGAAGCCCCGGAATAAATAAAGAAGTTCTGGCGCCGGGCCGGGTAGTGGCCTTCCCGTTTATTGTGTAGTGGTCAGCGTCAATTTGGTTCAACACATCTACAGCGCCACTGCCGCAGCTTATGTAGATTTCTTTGGCTGATGCATTGTAAAAAATATCGTCTGTATCATCGCCTATATCTACATCCGCAATTGTTTTTCCTGTTTCGCTATTCAGCACCAACAGTTTTGATGGATGTCTGCAACCAATAAACAGCCGGTGATGGGCCTCATCCAGTGCCATAGGGAAATTGGCATTGGCCGCCAGGTTTTTCCATTGTGCAACGGTCTTGTTCTGGCTTAGATCAATTACGGCAATTTGTTTTTCGCCGGGCACATTTACATACATTTTATGTTGCCTCGTATCAATTTGAAATGATTCAGGATGACCGGCAAGCTTTATTTCATTAATGAGTTTGAAAGTTGTTGCATCAATAATGGCAATGCCGCCGTTGCCATAGCCCACGTATATTTTTTTAGCCGCTGTATCGCAACGCACATTATCTGCATCATCGCCTAAGAGGATCGAATGTAGTTTTTGAAAACTGCCGGCGTCAAAAACATCGCATGCACCATCGTCGCCATTGGCAACAACAAAAGTATTGCTGGCAACAATAAAAGCTAACCCTTGTGGCTCGTGCAGGTTTTTGATGGAGCGGATCACCTTTTTAGTTGTAAGGTCAACCACTTCAACAGTGTTGTTCCCTAATGCTG
>JBQCHB010000350.1:0-3655 GCA_051955075.1 Flavisolibacter sp. | reverse complement strand
AGGGTAGCAGTTGGTTTACTTTTGGTGAGGAACAAGGCGCCACAAATGGCGCCTACACCGGCAGCACTCATTAAAAAGCCCAGTGTGTGTGCACCGCCCTGCAAAACGTCTTTGGCAAAGACCGGCGCCAGCGTTCGTATAGAAGCGTTGGAAAAACTTACAATGGCCAGCAATAACAAAAGCGAACGCATCATGCTGTTAGCGTTGATGTATCGAATGCCTTCTTTTAATTTTTGCAGGATGTGCCTTTCTTCCGGCTTTTGTATTTCTGTTTTTAAAATGCGCATCAGCAAGAGGCTTAACAACACCAGCGAATAGCTGAATGCGTTCACCATAAAACACCAGCCTTCGCCCACTACGCTAATTAAAATACCTGCAACGGAAGGGCCGATCAAACGTGATAAATTAAAAACAGTGGAGTTTAATGCGATGGCGTTTTGCAGCGATTCTTTATTGCGGTCAACCATTTCCACAACGAACGATTGCCGCATGGGCACTTCAAAAGCATTGATCACCCCGAGAAAAAGACTTAAGACAACAATATGCCAGATCTGCACTAAATGTAAAAGCGTTAATAAACCCAATACAAATGCCTGTATCAAGGCAAGTGCTTCGATGCGGCACAATGCCTTGTGCTTGTTCCAGCGATCGGCATATACACCGGCAAAAGGCGCTATTAAAAAAATAGGTACCTGTTCACAAAAACCGATGAGCCCTAATAAAAAAGCGGAATGTGTAAGCTGGTACACCAGCCACATCATGGCCATGCGTTGTATCCACGTGCCGATCAGCGATAAGGTTTGCCCGGCCATGAAAAGCCTGTAGTTCCTGTGAAACAAAGCTTTTTGCTGGAGGAAGTATGCTTTTATAAGGCCGTTTTTCCAGGGGATCATTATTAGGTGCAAAGGTAACAAACACAGAATGGTTTAGATGCATACATCCATTAGTAAACACGAGAGTCCCTATTGCAAGCGTTGCCTGTTGCCATTCGTCAGCGGTATTAAGTGATTGTCATTTGCAGTATGTTTTATTTGTTTTTTCTTTTTATTTTCGTGAGCACTTCAACTCTTTTATTCCACCCTGCTTCAACCCGGAATAATTGCATCCCTGCCTGTTATTTTATATTGACTGTTCAAATAATTACAATGAAAAAGAAAAACATCTTCTTTCTTGTCATGGGCTGCAGCATTTTTACCGGTTGCATCAGCCATCATAGCGGCCATACGAATATTACATTCACAGAATCAAAGCATTCTTTTTCTATGGAGGCAGACTTTAATGAAAGCAAAACAAGAGCGGTGGAAGTATATATGGATGACCAGATAGGACAAGAAAGCAACACTTCTTTCATCAATACAACAATTGACGGCCAGGTCGGTCTGGATGACGGTACAAAATTCTATATGGAAAAGTCACCGGGCCATCTTGAAATTCAAATGAAGAAGGAAGCAAACTCTTCAGCGTCTTATCGTAAGATCAAATCCATGTGCCAGGGTATGAAAGACGTAATACAGGACAAAGCCCATTGAAGAGGCATGACCAGGCAGCTGACTGCTTTTCTGCTTTGCATTGTTTCTTATACAACCTGCTAAGCTGTTTTTATGAACCTGCCTTTGGCGAACGATAATCCTCATCAGTAGTAAAGAGGCTTGAAAATGCCTGCCGTATCTACAGCCACTTCCTGCCTTGATCTTTTCGGTTTGTGTTAGATGCTGTCTATGAAAGCATAGAAAGATTTGTTTTTGTTGATGATAAAATAGGTTGACCTTTAAGTGGGTTGACAGCTAAGGTATTGTAATCACACAATTGTTTTCAACTGAGCAACCTTCAACTTTTATTCATTCACTCCAAAACCTTCTTTATGAACCAGGATCAGAAACCAACCAGCGGAAAAGAAAATTCAAACATGCTTACTACGAGACAGGGGCACCCGGTAACAGATAATCAAAACATGCGTACCGTTGGCAGCAGGGGTCCGGCTACTATGGAGAATTACCAGTTCATTGAAAAGATAACCCACTTCGACCGGGAGCGGGTGCCGGAAAGAGTGGTGCATGCAAGAGGCGCCGGTGCGCATGGCTACTTCGAGTCGTACGGCATGGCGGGTAACGAACCGGTATCAAAATATACAAGGGCAAAACTGTTCCAGGAAAAGGGAAAACGTACACCTGTCTTTGTTCGTTTTTCTACAGTAGGGCATGGCAACCATTCTCCGGAAACTTTGCGTGATCCACGGGGATTTGCTGTAAAATTTTATACTGAAGATGGTAATTGGGATTTGGTAGGCAACAACCTGAAAATATTTTTTATTCGCGATGCTATTAAATTTCCTGATCTCATTCACTCGCAAAAGCCAGACCCTGTTACCAATATTCAAAGCGGCGAACGCATTTTTGATTTTATCTGCAACACACCGGAAGCTATGCACATGGTTACTTTTCTTTTTTCGCCATGGGGCATTCCGGCCAATTACCGCCAGATGCAGGGCAGCGGTGTTAACACGTATAAATGGGTAAACCAGGAAGGGCAGGCGGTGCTTGTAAAATACCATTGGGAACCCAAACAGGGCATTAAAAACTTAACACAGGCGCAGGCGCAGGAGATACAGGGAAAGAATTTCAATCATGCTACGCAGGACCTGTATGAAGCCATAGAAAGAGGTGATTTTCCTGAATGGGAATTATTGATCCAGGTAATGAGTGATGATGAACATCCTGAATTAGATTTCGACCCGCTGGACGATACCAAAATTTGGCCACAGGATCAATTTCCGTGGCTGCCGGTAGGAAGGATGGTGCTAAATAAAAATCCGGAGAACTATTTTGCCGAAGTGGAGCAGGCAGCATTTGGAACTGGTGTGCTGGTTGATGGACTTGATTTTTCTGATGATAAAATGCTGCAGGGAAGAACACTTTCTTACTCCGATACACAACGTTATCGCGTAGGTCCAAATTATTTGCAGTTGCCTATCAATGCACCCAAAACACATGTAGCCACCAACCAGCGTGACGGGCAAATGGTCTATAAGGTAGATATGGCGCCGGGACAAAATCCTCATATCAATTACGAACCTTCCCTCTTAAACGGATTGAAGGAAGCGCCGAAAGTAAATAAAGATTATACGCCGCATTATGATGCCAACCTGGTTAAACAAAAAATCGAACGCACCAATGATTTTAAGCAGGCCGGCGAACGTTACAGGACGTTTGAAGACTGGGAGCGGGATGATCTGATCTTAAATTTGGTGAACACATTAAAAACGGCCGATAAGCGCATACAAGACAAGATGGTTGAACTGTTCACCCAATGCGATGCCGACTATGGACAAAGAGTTGCCGATGGATTGCGCAAGGCCGGAAACGATATGAGCAAGGGACCGATCGGTTCAACAGGAACGGAAGAAGCAGTGCAGCAGGCAACGCAGCAATCGCATGAAGCGAAACCGTATTAGTGTTGATGGTAGATGGTGGTGTGATGGATGGTAGTTCGTTTCTTGGTTTTGACATTTAGTAACTTGTAAAACTCTGTATTTGTTCTTACAAACAGTCGTTGATTCATATTCTTGATCCTGTCGGATCAAATATTTTCTTGTCAAGTCCCTTTTTATTTGTGGAGGGACATTGCCAAGAAAATATTCATTAAAACATGCTGTCCG
>JBQCHB010000349.1:0-3389 GCA_051955075.1 Flavisolibacter sp. | reverse complement strand
TTCTTTGCTTACAAAATCCCATTCCCACAAAGCTTCGGAAGAAGCTTTAGCAGCCAATTGAAAGCGTTCATTACTTTTTCTTAACTCATTTTCTATAACTACTCTCGGCGTCACATCCTGAACCACTACCAGCCTCGCATCTACGTTTTGATAAGAAATTGCGCTGCTTCTGAGGTCAATGAAAATGGTTCTTCCGTCTTTTAGTTTATGCTGCCAGTTATTTAGAAAATAAATTCTTTTAATCTTTTTCTTTTCAAACCTTTCTTTTAAATCTGCCAGGTTTCCTTCTACCTGGAGATCTAACACGGTCAGGTTCAAAAATTCTTTTCTTGAATAGCCATAATGTCTGGTGGCAGCTTCATTTACTTCCAGAAAACGCAGTGTGGTGTAGTCGTAGATCCAGCAGGGAAGGGGGTTATTTTGAAAAAGCGTTTTGTATTGCTGTTCAGAAAGTTTAAGGCTTTCTTTTGCTTCTAACTGTTTGAGTTCCGATTGTTTTTTTTCAGTGATGTTTCTCGAGCTGACAATAACGGCAACGATATTTCCCTCAGCATCCCGTGCGGGTTTGAAGTGATTTTCAAAATAAAGAATTGAGCTTTCTTTTTTTACTTCAATCTCGGTTGTTTTAATAGCACCTTCCAATACCTCTTGATACAATTCCTTTAAAGTAGCATGCCGTTCGGGTGGCACAAGGTCAAGCACTGAAGTTGTATTGGTAAGCGTAACACCAAAAACATATTTGACGTTAGCCCTGCTTGCTTCATTTGCCAATATAATCTGAAGATCCCTGTTAACTAATAGAAAGGTATCCTCGAGGTTGTTGAGGATGAGTGCCAGTGCATCTGCATGCGGCAAGCTTTCGTTAACAGGTGTAAAAATATTCTGTTGCGAAGACTGGTTCTTCATATTGGCTGAGCTACAATCAATTGTGAATATACCGAAAGTACGGCTTACGATTTTCTGACTTTGCACTCAATATTTAAAATTTTAATAAATAAGTGTTTTTACTTGGAAAGTAGAGTTTTAACGGTATCTTATTGGTCAAAAAATTGTTTGTAATCAATTATTATTGCCATTAATTTTTCTTCTTAAATAATTCTCCATGGAAAAATTTACTACATCGTGGTACAGCCAAAGGTTGCAAAAAGAAATGCCGGTTGCTGTATATGGCTATTATGGTTTTGCCCTATTGCTGGTGCCCACCGCCGCAGCAGATTACCTGGAATATGAACGCTTTCAATTGATAGACGCATTAGCACCGTTTATTGACAGTGGCAAGGTGAAAGTTTTTTCCATCAACAGCATTAATAATGAAAGTTGGTTGAATAATAATATGGATCCCCGGGATAAGATTGTTCGTCATCAGCAGTTTAACGATTATGTGTATGAAGAAGTTATTCCTTTTGTAAAAACACATACCAGTGCCGATACGCCTATCATCATTTGCGGCGCATCATTCGGCGCCCTGCATGGCATGAATCTTTTTTTGAAAAGGCCCGACTTATTAAATGGCGTTATCGCCATGAGCGGGGTTTATGATCTTACAGAGTATACAAAAGGTTATTATGATGAAGATGTGTATTTCAATAGTCCCCAGCACTATATTCCCAACCTTACCGATCACAATATTTTAGAGCAAATAAGAAAGAGTCATCACATTCATATTTTTTCCGGTAGCGGCGCTTACGAAGATCCCAATGCCAGCCGAAGCTTTGCTTCACTTTTATACAACAAAGGCATTAACTACGAGTTAGATATTTGGGGCTCAGAATGGCCACATGACTGGAATACCTGGAGGGCTGTGCTGCCACACTATTTAGGGACAAGATTTTAAGTGTTTGAAGTTTTTTTAAAGTGCTGGTTATATATAAATGCAAACTGCAAAAGGAAAGTGTCTTATTCCGCTTTACAACAACTATAAACTACATACCATAACCTCCAAACTTTACACAGGAACTTCTTCCAGCGTGGCGCCAATGCCTCTGTCGGTAATAGCATCGCACATGGGCTTTAGCTTTTCGTAGAAGCCTTCTTTAACGGCGTATTTTCCTTTGAAGTGGATAATGTAAGCACATTGTTCTGCCTGTTCGTAGCTATGGTCACATACTTCCATGAGCGATTCTATCACCCATTCAAAAGTATTCACCTCGTCATTCCATACAATGAGTTGCAGAGGATCAATTGTATCTGTTAATACATCCTCTATCTCAAAACTATCTATGGCTTCCGAACTTTTCATAGGAGCAAAGTTATAAATACTATAGAAAAACGGTTTTGAGATTTGTAATTAAAAATTTAAAAAAAAATGAACCATGCACTGTATTTTCAGTATGCTTTCTTTTGCGGATTTTCTACCCATTTTTTAAAAGCTTCCAAAGCTTCATCCCGCAATATTTGCCTGGTGAAAAGCTCTCTTTCTTCAAATGGCTTTTCTATTTCTTCATAAATAAACTGATCGTCGAAATTGATGGCGGCCGCATCCTGCTTTGTATTGGCAAAATATAATTTATCAATGCGTGCCCAATAAATAGCGCCAAGGCACATAGGGCAGGGCTCGCAACTCGCATAAATTTCGCAGCCCGCCAATTCGAAAGTGTTTAGAGCTTTGCAGGCTTCCCGTATAGCCATTACTTCCGCATGGGCTGTTGGATCTTTATGGCTGGTTACCTGATTTACACCACGGGCAACGATCTTTCCGTTTTTTACAATCACGGCGCCAAAAGGTCCGCCATTGTATTTTTCTACATTTTCAACCGACAGCTTAATGGCTTCACGCATGAAGCTTGTCTCTTTCTCAAAATCTTTATTCATGGTGCAAAGGTCAGAACTGCAGCGAAAAAACCGTTCCTTTATTTTCAATCGATTGTACCTGTATGGTGCCGCGGTGCAACATTACAATTTGCTTGCACAAGCTAAGCCCAATGCCGCTTCCGCTTTTTTTGGTGCTGAAGAAAGGAATAAATATTTTATCCAAAACTTCTTCCGGAATGCCGGGGCCGTTATCAGCTACTTTTAAAATAATTTTTTTACTCAGTGTCTGCTCGGCAGATAAAATGATTTTGGGTTCATCCTGTTCTTTTACTGCTTCAATGGCGTTTACAATTAAATTAATAAGCACCTGCTCAATTAAACTGGCGTCGGCTTCTAAAAAAAGGTCGGTGTCTTTTAAAATAATTTCCAGTTCAATACCTTTTTGTTCAAAGGTGGGCTGCATTAATTGGTGCAGGTTGGCAAACAGCTCCCGTATATAAACTCTCTGCAGATTCAGCTTGGTAATTTTATTGAGGTTGCGATAGGTTTCTGCAAATTTTAAAAGCCCTTCGCTGCGGCGTTTGATCGTATCAATACCCAATTCTAAATCTTCAATTGTATTATCATCGTTCGATGAC
>JBQCHB010000348.1:0-3045 GCA_051955075.1 Flavisolibacter sp. | reverse complement strand
AATATTATGACCAATGCCGCTGTACATACGGGGCAAAAAGCAACCTTCGATGAAAAAACACAACAGGTAATGGCGGGAGGAAAAATTTTTAAGTATTGAGCAAGAAATTGATAAAAGTGTTTTGCAACCACCTGCATTGCTACTATTGAGCTTTACTTGTGTCACTCGCTTGTACGCTTTGTCCTTTATTGAGCCTCTTTTTGTAACGCAAAGGAGGCTGAGTAATTCGCAAAGGGCCGCAGAGAAGTCTTGGCGATGCTCTGCGCTTTCTTTGTGCTCTTTGCGTTATACTCTCTCATTGTTGAATAGAATTACAGAAAGTACAAGAGTGCGACGCAACGGAATTTTAATAGACATTCCACAGCCGGTAACAAAAAAATAAAATCTTATTTACTCTCTGCTACACTTTATCAAAACTCACACACTCTTTCAATTCCTTTTCGGTGTAGGATAATCCGTATTGTTTCAGCACATCATCGGGCACACCGTTCCATTGATTGGGTTTGTTGCCTACATAGCCCATGTCTTTAATGCCAATTTCTGAAGTATAAAATCCCGATGCTGTAAGGTTGCGCATTAAGTTAAAAAAGCTGACGCCTTGCTTCATCTCCGGCTTAGCTTTTTTAGGGTAAGCAATTTGATCTACCATAGCAATTTGCTGTTGTGCCGTAGCTTCTTTAAATGGCTTATTGTATTGTTTCACCATTTGCAGGTCGAGCCAGCGCAGGCCGCCACGCATGGGTGTTTGCAGTTCTGGTTTATCTTTTACCATAAACTCAATGAAGTCAGGAACTTTGGCATCGGTGGCACTGCCAGAAACTTCATCACGTGGAATGATAATATCGGCCAAAACAGCCATAGTTGTCATTTCATGATCGGTAAAAAATTTTTCTGCTATGAGTTTTTCATATACCGCTTTTTCTTCGTCCATCCGGTCAATGGTAGATGCCGAGGCATCTTTCGCCACAGTCTTTTCATCAGGCTTGTCTTTTGTTTTACAGGCATCTACTATTAAGCTGGTGGAGATGGTGCTCCAGGCAATTAGTTTGAGTGATTCTCTTCTGTCCATGGTATAAGTTTATGCGTTCACAAGTTTACAAGTTCACGAGTTGTTCTCTGTTTATCAAACGCTTTACCCATTCGTTAACTTGTTCAACTACAAATTTTTCTTTTGTTTTTTGATTAGTAATAATGGAAAGTCCATTGTTAACTACACCTAAAGTTTTAAACTTACTAACATTATTAATGTCAGTCAGGTTAATGGAAAGTTCGTGGTTTTGAATATTGAATTTGTGCGATTTAAAAATCAAACGTTTGGTGGTCAGATATAATTTTCCTCCCACGCCTTCAATGCCTCTAAAGTGATTGGCTGGTGTTTGAAATAAAATGGCTTCATCTGGCTCTGTAGTAATTTTGCTTGTATCATTTGCAAGTTTCGATTTACTAAAGAGTCCCATTAGCCAACCGAATAAAACTCCTGAAACGACACCGGCTATTGATCCTGAAACAATCGATTTAGTTATTTCTTTAGCACTATGATTGTCATTTGTCAGAAAGTTTTGCAGAATGAAAAAAACTGTCATTCCGATTCCAAAACTTAGTCCGGCTTTATACTTATTCTTTTTGTTCATCACTAATTATCGAATAATAAATACTTAAATATTATTTTTCTTCATTTCATTCACTAAATTTTCCGAAGCTCTCATGGAAAGCGCCAAAATCGTCCACGTAATATTTTTATCCGCCTGTGAAACAAATGCACCACCATCTACCACGAACAAATTTTTGCAATCGTGCGCCTGGTTGTATTTGTTTAATGCCGAACGTTTGGGATCGTTGCCCATGCGAACAGTTCCACCTTCGTGAATGATTTTTCCGGGCACTTCCAGGCCATAATTATTTTTCTCATCGTCATCGCCGCCCCAGGTAACAACGGCGCCCATATTGTGCATGATTTCTTTAAATGTTTCTTTCATGTGCCTGGCCTGCTTGACCTCGTAATCGCTCCATTTTACATTAAAACGCAACACAGGGATGCCGTATTTATCCACTACGTTCGGATCAATTTCACAATAATTATCTTCTCTCGGAACAGCCTCGCCCCTGCCCGCCATGCCTACTCCGGCGCCATAAAAAAAGCGATAGTCTTCTTTCAAAGACTTACCATAACCACCGGCTTCCTTTTGCTGGCCCTTCACTAAATATTTTCCATTTAAATTTTCCATGCCCCAGCTAAATCCATAAGAAGGCATACCCATGCCACCCCAGTATTCAATATGATAGCCACGCGGGAAGTCGAGCTTTTTATTATCAAGCCACCAGGGCGAATATATGTGCATACCACCAACGCCATCTTCATTGTAACGCTTTCTGTCGAATAATTGCGGCAGTATTCCTCCCATTGCAGCACCGGTAGAATCATGGAGGTATTTTCCAACCACGTTGCTTGAGTTGGCCAAGCCGTTTGGATGCCGTGGTGATTTCGAATTCAATAATAACCTTGCGGATTCGCAGGCACTGGCAGCCAATACAACTGTTTTACCTTTTACCTGGTATTCCTGCATATCGGTTTTGTCAATGTAAGATACACCGGTAGCCAATCCTTCATTATTGGTAAGCACCTCACGGGCCATAGCATTATCATACAAATCAACCTTACCCGTAGCAATAGCCGGTTTTACTAAAACGGACGAAGCAGAAAAATCGGCATATACCTGGCAGCCGCGGTTACACTGCCCGCAAAAAAAGCACGAGCCTCTTTGATCATTTATTTTTTTAGTGAGCATGGAAAGGCGGCCGGGAATCACTTTTACACCTGCTTGTGTGGCAGCATTTTTTATAAACAGTTCGTGAAGACGCGGCTTGGGCGGCGGCAAAAAATATCCGTCCGGATCGTTCTCTAATCCTTCGTTGGTGCCGAACACGCCGATCAATTTATCTACACGGTCGTAATAAGGTTTTACGTCTTCATAACCAATGGGCCAGTCATCACCTAATCCATCAATACTTTTGCGTTTAAAATCTTTCGGACCAAAACGCAGTGAA
>JBQCHB010000347.1:0-4884 GCA_051955075.1 Flavisolibacter sp. | reverse complement strand
ACTTCTTCTTCTCCCGTAACATTGACTGCTCCCGCACCTATTGTTGGAACAATTGTTTCGCAATCAAACATTTCATGTGGCAATCCTGCCGGATCAATTACTGTCAAAGGAAGTGGGGGAGAAGGGAATTATGTAACAAGCATGGATGGAGGCAAAACGTTTAATTACCTGGCAAAAAATTCAACTTTTACCTTTAACAATCTTGAAGCAGGAGATTATGCCGTTATTGTAAAAGATGGAAATTACAATACGGGTTGCTATTCTACCATACCTGTAACGATTTCCACTTTGATGGCCAAGGCTACCATTACCGGAAATACTACCTTGACCGCCTGCACAGGTAATATTGCCAGTTTTAATTTAAATATTGCTTCCACTGGCAATGATTACTATACCGCCGTTTATAGTGATAATTCTGGCAATAAATATTCTGCTACTCATCTCGTTTCAGGAGATAATAATATTTCAACCGGAGTGCTTACACAATCAAAAAGTTTTACACTGGTTTCAGTAATAAACCAAAGTGGATGTGCTGCTTCCGTAAGCGGTTCTGTAAATGTTACCGTTGTCAATCCCGGCACATGGTTAGGCAACAACAGTAACTGGGACGATGGCAGCAACTGGAGTTGTGGCGCCGTTCCTACGCTAAGCACCAATGTAACTATTCCTTTAACAAAAAATAACCCGGTTGTCCAGTCAGGAACTGCAGGTGTTAAAGACCTTACCATCGACCACGGCGCGTCTCTTACTGTACTTGGTACATTACAGATCGCAGGTTCTATTGGAAATAAAGGTGAATTCGATGTAACAAACGGAACGCTCGAATTTGATGGCGGATCAAAGTCGGCAACAGGACCAACCGCTCAAACCATTTCAGGTAGCTGGTTCGTAAACAAAACAATCAATAATCTTAGAATAAGCAATACCAAAGGACTTAGTCTTTCTTCAACTTCAAATGACACCTTGAACATTACAGGCATTCTTTCATTCGGTCAAAGCAATTGTACCTTTAATACCAGTAACAATCTCACTTTAAAATCAACTGTGAAGGCAACCGCGGGTGTAGCAGACATTACCAACAACGGAACGCTGAAAGGCAATTCAATCAATGGCGACGTGACGGTAGAGCGTTATGTGAATATTGGAAACGAGCCCGGCCAGCATAGCAAGACCTGGTTGATGGTTTCTACTCCCACAAAAGGTAAAAGTATTTACCAGACATGGATGGAAAATGGTGACAAATCAGTCGTTGGATATGGCACACAAATTCCCGGCAAGGGAACCGGTTTTGATGGAACCTCCGTTGCGCCTTCTTTAAAATATTTTAGTGACGCTGTCAATAACTGGGTAGGCATTACCAACACAAACGACCCGGTTTACAACCCTTTGGGCTATATGCTTTTTGTAAGAGGCGACAGAACAACAGCTTATCCAGACGTTAGCCACACAACTTTGCGGACTACCGGCAATTTAATAACAGGTTCAATTGAGCCGATAGCAGTAAAAGCGGGCAAATTTCAGTCGATTGGAAATCCTTATGCTTCAGCGGTAGATATCAGGAAAATTTCCGCTACCGGAATCAATCCCGACATTATTGTTTGGGATCCTACCTTAACTGTCGGAAATCCTTATGGAGTAGGCGCATACCAAACGCTGTATAAAGATGGTGATAACTACCGCAACTTATTAGCTTCGCCAACTTTTGGTCCTGCTGGCACCATTAATAACAATATAGAAAGTGGCGTTGCATTTTTTGTACAATCTTATAATACCGATGGGCAGGTATATTTCACTGAAAGCGCTAAAGTTGCTACTGTCGGAAAAGGGATTGCCATGAGGGAACAAACTGCCGCTGATGATGTAGCGGGCCTGAGTGTAAGATTATTTGTTGTTGCCGGCAATGGTTCATCGTATGTGGCGGATGGCGTTCTTCAACAATTCAGTTCTCAATTCAGTAATGATATTGACGGTATGGATACACGAAAAATTTATAACAGCGCAGAGAACCTGGCAATTATTTTTAATAACCAAAAACTGGTAATTGAAAGAAGACAGCAATTATCAGCAACAGATACGATTAACTACCAAATCACGAATGTAACCAATCAAAAATACCGCCTCATATTTACCGCCTCAGGTATCGAAAACACTGCTGTCAATGGCTTTGTGATTGATAGTTACACAAAAACCGAAACTCCGTTAAATTCTGATGGCAATACCCCGATTGATTTTATTGTCTCTTCTGATGCTACCTCGAAGGCCGCCAACAGGTTTAAAGTTGTTTTCAGGACGTTAAAAACAATGCCGGTTACGTTTACTGCTGTGAAAGCAAATGTGCAAAACAATAAAGTGTCTGTAAATTGGAATGTCGAAAATCAGAGCAGCATGAAACAATATGAGGTAGAAAGGTCTGCTGATGGAAAAAATTTCGCCCAAATAGCTGAGATAGCTGCAAATAATATTGCATCTGCATCTTACAACTGGCTAGACGAAAATCCGGCCCCGGGAAATAACTATTATCGCATTCATAGTGTAGACGTAAATGGCAAAGCTGAATACTCATCCATAGTAAAAGCACAAATAAGCAATGTTTCTGTTTCGATAAAAATATATCCTAATCCTGCCGTTGATGCAAAGGTAAATATCCACTTGGTAAATCAGCCGGGCGGGGTTTACTACGTTCGTTTGTTAAATGCTATCGGGCAGGAAATTGTTTCGAAGAAAATTGTTTGCGCCACTGGCAACAGCACTGAAACTATTGAATGGAATAAAAATGCATCAAGAGGTATTTACAACCTGCAAATCACTATGCCGGATGGGTCGATAAATGTAACCCGTCTTCAGTATTAATAAATAATCATTTTTTAAGCCTTTACCGGTTTTAATTGAAAAAGGTTTTGTATTGCGGTTGCAAGACAAAACCTTTTTTGTTACCGGTTCAATTTAAATACAAAAGTTACTCAACCATTACCATACCTCGTAAGCCAGTAGCTTATTTTCTTCCTTAATCCTTCTGCCTTCTTTAACGGTATAATAAACAGCTGCACTAACAACCACTGCACTTGTTATGAAAAAAAAGGCAGTGCTGCTTTTTTTCTTTTTTTTATTTGGGGTTTCTTTTTTCATCTTCTTCGCGCAAAAAATATATTGCAATATAAGAAAACAGGCCTTTAAAAAAAAGGCAGGATTGCAAAAATTCGTTTGGTTTTTGTTCTCAGAAACTTTACAAATGCTGAAATGCAGGCTAGATGGCTTTTCAATTTTTAATGATTTAAAATATTTACTGGCAAAATAATTTCCCACCGGTTGTTGCCTTTATTTCCATATATATCACTGTCCAAAAGCCGGCTGTATCTGACGCCAAACGAAATATTCACCTGGTTCCACCATTTGGTATCAAAGTTTATCTCTGAACCAAGCGAACGAAATGTTTGAGAAAATAAATTATTTTCTTCGTTCCAGTCTTTAATCTCAGTATCATCATAAAAAATATTTGCTCTTACACGAAGCAGATAAATGAGATTGCCAAAACCCTTATCAGGAAAGGCAAGCGGCAAATGGTAATTAACTCCCCATTTGAACATGTTATAAAAATTCAAAGCCTGGTAACCTCTTGAAAAGGGAAACGCATTTGAAAAATTGAGTCGACGCAAGGTGTCTTGTTGCAGCCAGGCAATATTCAAAACCAGGCTGTGCGTTTTGCTTATTGCAGGTAAATAAAAATTCCCATTCGCTACAAACTGATAGCCCTTTACATTTTGAACTGCAGTTTTGTATGAGAGAGAAATGCTTTGAGCAAAGGAAGGAAATATTTGTTGTGATGCTTTTTGCTGCTGGTTATTAAAAGTCAAAAAATTACTGATATAGCTGTACGAAGATGATATCGAGTCTTTATAAATTCCTCTGAAAAATCCCTGGCTATATACGTATTGTGATCCAAAATTTAAATACGTAAAAGACCGGCCCTTGCTGAGGTTTAGCGGAATGTTAAAGCCTGCAAATGGTTCTATCTGGTTGTAGCGAATTACTTTGTGATGATACAAAACGCTTCGGTCCAGTAAATAATTTAAACCGCCGCTTACAAAAGGAAACCATGCTGCATAGGTGCCGGCAAACGAAATTTCTTTTGATTTTTCAGCGCTGTTGTAGGTAAGTGAAAGATTTGATTGGAAGGTATTTAAAATATTTTCACCTACGAGGCTTAAGGTATACAAAGGGTCGTTGATGGCGGGTTCAATGCTATGAAAATTGAAAAGTCTAAAACTTTTCCGATACTTAGAAACCGGAAAAGAATCGTCGGGAACGTCCTGTAATAATCCGGCGTTGGTTTTGTCTAAAACAGTTACCCCAAAATTTGAAATCTTTTGTTCTAATTCGACAGGATTTATTTCTTTGAAAATTACGTCTGATTTTTTAATTTTTTCCAACCGGTAGCCTTCCGCCGTAAATGTGGACCAGCCTACAAAATCCTGGTTTACGAAAGGGTGATATTTGCCAATGCCGGCAGATTTGCCAACATTAAGTAGCCAAAGTTTTTTATCAGAAAATGTAAAAGCAAAAAGATCAACATTTTTTTTAAACGCTAAAGAGAAATAAAGTGTGTCATTAAAGATGTAAGGAAATCCGGAAACATGATAGCTGAATGGCAGCAGAAATGTTGTTTCATTATTCTGCAGGTTTATTTCAGCAATAGACATCTTTCCTTCCTGATTTCTTACTGCTGATATAATTTTATTGCTTCCATAATATTTCGGATAGGTATAAAAAAGATGGTGCGGGTTTGGTATTTCCCTTATCAGTTTTCCGGATTTGTAACTTAGCAAACGCAACGAATTTTTGCCGGAGGGAGCTGCATTGACCACTATTACAGATTGCCCGTCTTCG
>JBQCHB010000346.1:0-4889 GCA_051955075.1 Flavisolibacter sp. | reverse complement strand
ATAAAAAAAGCGGCAGCAGAAAGGCAATAAAAAAACGCTTCTAACTCAGGCAACACTACGTCTTATTATTGAATCATTTTGTTGCGGATAATTTCCATCAGGTCAGACTTATAACTTTCACCAATTAAGATTTCTGCTTTTACACCTTCCAGCCTTACAAGGTTGCCCTCAATACCCGTGATTTTTGAAATAGGAATGATAAAAGATTTGTGCACCCGCAGGAATTGCTTTTGCGGCAGCCGTTCTTCAATATCCTTCATGCTGGTGTACACCATGGTTTTTTGTCCGCCGCGATAGATGGCCACATAATTCTTCATGCCCTCGATGTATTCAATATCGTCCAGGTTAATTTTTAACAGCTTTCCTTTCGATTCCGTTTTTACAAAAATATAATCGTCTTCTTCGTTATCTTTTTCATCTCCTTTTTCTCTCAAATCACTCACCGCTTTTTGTACAGCACTTAAAAACCGTGGCAGCCGGATGGGCTTCAGCAGGTAATCCACTACGTCCAGTTCATAACTTTCCAAAGCAAATTCGCTGTAGGCTGTTGTTAAGATCACTTTTGCCGAACCATTAAGGGCTTTCACAAAATCAATACCCGAAAGCTCAGGCATCTGTATGTCCAAAAAAACAAGGTCTACATTTTGCGTGTGCACCAATTGCAGCGCTTCTATTGGATTAGTGGTAGTGCCTGCCAGGTGCAAGTGCGGCGTTTGACTTACATAGTGCACCAAAATGTCAATAGCATGTTGTTCGTCATCTACAATAAGGCAATTGATCATAGCTGTGTAATGGTTAATTCGGTAGTGTACATTTCGGCTTCATCTTTCACCTTGAAGCTATAATGTTTTCCATATGCAAGGTCGAGACGTTTTTTGATATTGTCTAATCCAATGCCGGTTGAAAGTTCTTTTGGCCCTGTTTTCTTTTTATTGCGGCAATAAAAACACAACTGATCTTTTTCTATTTTCAGCTTGATGACAATGGGATATTCATTGCTTTTCAGATCGCCGTGCTTAAAGGCATTTTCCACCAGTGTAATTAAAATAAAAGGAATGATGGTAGCACCGTTTACCACGCCATCTACATCAAATTGTACGTTCAGGTTATTGCTGAACCGGAGCTGGTTGATCTTAATAACATTGCGTACATGTTCAATTTCATCTTTCAAAGGCGCTTTGCCATCCTTTACATTGCCTTCGCTTAAGGCGTAGCGCATAATATCGCTAAGCGTTAAAATGCCTTCTGATAGTTCGGGCGAGTAAGGTAAAGATTTGGCGTACAAAAAATTAAGTGTGTTGTGCAAAAAATGGAGGTTGATCTGTGCTTTTAAAAAATTAAAATTAGCCTGTGATTTTTCAACCTCTAACTGCATTTTTTGCTCTTCCAATACCTTTCGCTGCTTTTGCTCGTCACGCAAATTGGTGAGATAAGCAATGAGCAGGCTTAATCCTAAAAAGAAAAGCGTATTAATGGCAATTCCGAAAAGTAAAAACGGGATGGTCGAATATTTTTCTGCTTCGTGAGAAGGAAATAAATAATAGCTGCCTACATGGTAAACAAAACAAACAACTACGGCCAGGGAAGAAAAACGTAAGTAAGGAATGAACTTTTTTCTTTCAACAATAAGATGATAATACTGGTTGATAGAAAAATAAAAAAACAAAGAAGAGAATAAAAGGCTGATAGCGGTTTTGGCAAGCGTTTTCCATTCAAAAAAAGAAGAAACCTTATCGGCTTCACTTGGCATTAGCGAAAGTGCCAGCATACCAATAAGCCCAAAGAAAATGTACACACCCAGCACTACCCAAAACACTTTCCAGAAAGAATATCGTTTGAAAGACTTCATTTTTATTTCAAGATTTCAAAAGGACTGAATCAACGTTTAAACTTCTAATTTAAAACTTTAGTTTTTATAAAACATAAAGGAGGAAACGTTTCCCCCCTTTATGCTGATTTATTGCTGTTATTAATTTCCGATGCCAATACCGCCGCCGCTACTTTGCTGCACCCGCTTGGTTTCTTCTTCTGCGCCGGTATTGCGCTGGCGTGCGGCTTTTACACCGTTGTTTCCAAAACGGAAGCTAAGGCTTAACTTGAACTGTCGGCTTTCCCATTTAGAGCTGAACTCAGATTTCTGGCCGGCATAATCCATTGTTCCTCTAAACTTCAGGCTATTGAATACATCGCTTACCGAAGCCTTGATGGTAGCTTTGCTGTTGAACAGTTGCTTTTGCAAACCTGCATCAACACTCCACAATGTATGGCCTTTAATGGCGCCCATGTATACAGTTGGTGCATTGTAAAAACCTGTTACTTCTGCCGTCCATGTTTTGGCAAAACGCAGGCTGTTTTGTGCATAAAAGCTTAAAGCAAATGCTTTCAGATCAATATCCCTGTCATCGCCGAAATCTGCTTTGTAGTGCGAATAGTTGGTATTCAGATTTCCAAAAACGCTATACGATTTATATTGAAAAGGATAACTCATATTCAGGCTCACAATATCTTGCGAAGCCAGGTTCTTTTTAGAAAGAACTGCTTTTGAGGTTTCTACTACGTCGGCCAGCTGCACAAACATATCTTTTACATGGCTATAGTTCAAAGTAGTATTCAGCCTGTATTTATAGGTATGCGTAATGCCGAAACTGTTGGTGTATTGCGGACGCAGGTTGATGTTGCCTTTCTGGAATAAATAGTCGTCTAATTTAAATTCGAAAGGATTCAGGTCCTGGTAAGCCGGACGGTCAATGCGGCGGCTGTAGGTAAGGCTCAACTGGTTCATTGGATTTTTGTTGAACGTAATGGCTGCACTTGGAAACAGGTCGGTATAGTTGCGTTCGAAAGTTGAATCGTAAGCCTGGTATCCGCCGCCATTATTTTTTAATCCTTTTGAAACACCTTCGGTATTTGTATTTTCCACACGCAGGCCGGCCTGTATCATAAAACCTTTGAACGGACGGTTATAGTTAACGTACCCGGCGTTGATATTTTCTTTATAGGTAAAACGGTTGCTGCGGTCTTTATCTAATTCTTTCCCGCTGTTGTAAACATTATAGCGTTGAAAATCGTTATCGCTTTTTACAAAAGCGGTTTTGCCACCAAAGCCTAATTTGCCTTTTGCAAAATTCTGCTCCCAGTCGGCTTTTACAGAGCTAATGTCAATATCGCTGGGTGCGATCATTTCATAAACATTGCTTCTTACAAGGTTTTGTCCTGAAGCATCATAATAATTGTTAGGCTGGTATTGGTCATTGCGAATGGTGTAGCTGCCATAATCGGCATTTACAGTAAGGCTTTTACCTGCAGGATCGGTAAAGCTGTAATTGGCGTTATAATTAATATTATTCCGCTTCATATTGCTCGTGTTATCTGCTATCAAAATGCTGTTCACTGCCTTTGTTGGCGCATATGAAATTGCAGTTTTGCTATAGTTGTTCAATGTAGGATCGCTGAAGTTGCCATTCACCATCACGCCAACTGTATTCTTTTTATCAAGAAAATAATCGGCGCCTGCTTTAAAGTTGTGGCTTTTGTTGTTGAAAGTTATCTCGCCTTCATTATCAAAGATGCTATCGGCAACAGAACGGTAAATATTCATCCGGTTCAGGTTTTTTCCCTGGTTGTAATTGTAGTTACCAAAGATGTTGATGTTCCTGTTTCGGTGATTGATAGAGAATCCGGCGTTATATTTTGAATAATGACTAACGTTATAGCCTGCATTTACGGTACCGTTTGTTCCTAAAGCCTTGTTCTTTTTCAAGCGAATATTGATGATACCAGCATTACCGGCCGCTTCATACTTGGCCGAAGGATTGGTAATAAGTTCAATGGCTTCGATCTGCGAAGAGTTCAGCGATTTTAAATAATTCGCCAGGTCTTGCCCGCTCAAAGGCGTAGGTCTTCCGTCAATATAAACCTGTACACCATTTTTACCGCTCAGGCTCAGGTTTTCATCTTTATCAACTGTAACACCCGGCGATTTGCGCAGCAGGTCCAGCGCATCAGAGCCCGTTGCATTGATGGTGCCTTCCACATTCAAAATGGTTTTATCGGCCTTCACTTCCACGATGGGCTTTTTGGCCGTTACCACAATGCCTTTTAAATCGGCAGCGGCTTTTTCCAGTTTAAAATCCGGCACTTTTACGCTGGCAGTAGAAACTGCAAATGGAGCAGAAAGTTGCGAAGTAAACCCTACATAAGAAGCGCCTACTCTGTATTCACCTTCTTTTATGTCGGCAAAGCTGTAAGCGCCATCTTTTGAAACGGCAAGCTTTACAACCGAAGTGTCTTTTGCCTTAAACAGCGTAATGGTGGCGCCTGTAAGCGGCGTGCCTTGTGTGTCTTTTGCCAGTCCGGATACCTGTTGGGCGTTGACGCCTAAAGCAGCAGTTGCTAATAAAAGCAGTAATAACGATCTCATAATTCTTTGATTTTAGTTTGTAAAACCAACCGGCCTGTTGCCGTCTTTGTTTTTACGGGTGCAAACGTATTGTTGGTAGCGGGAAGGCTAAAAAATGTTACACGAAAGAAGGGTTTGGCATGACAAAAAGGTTAATTGTACGTTTTTATCTCCGGTTAATACGAAGCACTTAGGGGCTAAAAACAGTATTGCAGGGAGATTCGGATGCAATTATTGCTTGATGCTGTTGCAGGCGTTATCCTCATCAATATTTTTCAACCTCTGCCTAAGCTAAAAAATTTTATGTGCAGATTTTTAAAGGCATTACCGTTGAGAACAGCACTCTTTTTGTGGTAAAGTTGATGATTAAAAAGCTTGTTATGAAAGAAGATGAAAAGCGAAGAGATACGGCACATAACGAGGCGCCGCCGGCACAAGGCTCTTCCAGGGACAATAATGCAAGAAGTGATGCAGATACAAAGCGGGCAGA
>JBQCHB010000345.1:0-19487 GCA_051955075.1 Flavisolibacter sp. | reverse complement strand
CATTAACACTTGTAATTGTCGGAAAATCGGATCATCGAAAGCCGCCAGCAGTTTGTAATTCTTATCCAAAGCAATTTTTGAAAGGATGATTTTTTCAATTAAAGCATAGCTTCCGGCAGGTCCCGTTTTCCTGTTGTCTATATATTGTCTTATATCATCGGTTCCAGTGCTAATACTGCTGAGCAGCTTAATGGTATTACTATAATAATTGCCGTCAGGATTATTGAATAAATAAGCAAAGAGACTCATTGTGGCTTGCACAGTTTGCCCTTTTAATAAAGCACACTGTGCTAATTTAAAATGTGCACTGGCGTAATAAGGATTGCGAATTAGTATTTTCTGCAAAATTAATTCTGCTTCATCGAGACTCTCTTGCCGTAAGAGGGAGGTAGCTTTGTTTAAAAGAACAGTTTCTGCGTTTGGATATTTTGATAAAGCTGAATCGTAAGCCTGCATGGCTTTTTCATAAAACCCCTGGTCATCTAAAATGCTGCCTTTAGCTTGCAGAAACTCCAATTCGTATTCATCACTAAGCTGGCTTAAGCCCCTTTCGCAGGTTTGCAGAGCATCGTGATAATTGCTGTCCAGCATTTGGCTTAGTACCGTTTCATATAGAGCTAAAACATAGTTGGAGTCATTGCGGGGCACTTGCTTGTATAGTTGAAGTGCTTCTTTGTAGTTTCCTGCATCATGGAGTTTAATGCCTTTTTCAATGATCTCACCGGAATTAATGCTTTTTGCAGTTTGCGCAAAGGATGATAGAAATAAAAAGAGGCTAGAAACCAGCCCCAAAGAGAATGTTTTCATTTTCCTGATTAGTTAGTTTAAGTGTGCTCAAAATAATAAAAATTTGATATTAGATGTTTATTTTTTCTAATTGCTAAGAGTAATTATTAAGTAAGGCTCCATTTGGTTAATCACATAGATTTGCCTATGAAGGTTTTAGAAAACGTATCCTTATTTTCATACAACACTTTCGGAATTGATGCCCACGCAAAATATTTTTCTGCTTTCAGCAATGTTGCTGAATTAGAAGAACTGCTCAACAACTCCAAACTCCAAACGCCAAATGCCAAGCTCATTCTCGGCGGCGGCAGCAATATTTTGCTAACAAAAAATTTCGATGGTCTCGTTTTGAAAAATGAGATCAAGGGAATTGAAGTGATAGAAGAAGATGAGGAACACGTTTATATAAAAGTAGGGGCGGGAGAAAGCTGGCACCGGTTTGTGATGTACTGTGTGAAAAATAATTATGGAGGTGTTGAAAATTTGTCATTGATCCCTGGAAATGTTGGTGCATCGCCTATGCAAAATATCGGGGCTTATGGCGTGGAGGTCAAAGATGTTTTTTGGGAGTTGGAAGCGTTGCATATTCATGATAAAACAACCAAGAAGTTTTCCCTGGAGGATTGTGCTTTTGGTTACCGGGAAAGTGTGTTTAAAAATAAATACAGAAATCAGTTTGTTATTACCTCGGTTACGTATCGCCTCAAAAAAAAGCCGAGTTTCAATACAAGCTATGGAGCCATACAACAAGAATTGGAAAAGATGGGAGCGAAAGTATTAAGTATTGCAGCCATTTCACAAGCTGTTATCAACATCCGTTCTTCCAAGTTGCCCGATCCAAAAGAGGTGGGCAATGCAGGAAGCTTTTTTAAAAATCCACAGATATTAAAACATCAATTGCAAGAGCTAAAACAAATGTATCCAACCATTCCTTCTTTTTCTGTTGATGTTGATCATGTGAAAGTTCCGGCAGGTTGGCTCATAGAGCAATGCGGCTGGAAAGGTTACCGTAAAGGCGATGCAGGTTGTTACCCTAAGCAGGCATTGGTGTTGGTAAATTATGGAAATGCATCAGGCAGCGAAATATTTGCTTTAAGCGAAGAGATTTTGCAATCTGTGAAAAGCAAATTTAAGATTGAATTAGAAAGAGAAGTGAATATTGTATGAGCCACTTAGAATAGGAGTAATCTGGAAATAAAAAAGCCTTCAGAATGAAGGCTTTTTCTTATGTAACTTTTTTATCTCTTCATAAAACTTTAAACAAAATCTTCCTCATCATTTTCGTCATAAAACGATGAAGATCGAATGTTCAGCATGCTGCCCATCAGGTCTTTAAATTCAACGGAAGTTTCCATAATTTTTTTACTGATCAAAGAATAAGAGGCGAGTCCGTGCAACACAAATTCCATTAACAACGCTGCTTCTTTTTCATTGGCATGAGAAAATGTTTTTTTCACCAGCCCATGCAATCCGTCTACTTTATATAATTCATTAATCTTTTCTCTGTCGGTTGTTCCAAAAAATAAATTAATGTGGTTGCCTTTATCGAACCATGTGATAATGGAACGGTAAGGATTATCAACCGGCTGTGGTGTTTCGCCTTTGCGTGGAGCTCTTTTTTTAAGCGTATCGGGATTGGGGAAATACTGCACAAACTGCGAGCGGATGGCTTTGTCCACAAGATTCATAGCTACCTGGTAAGGGCCTTCCTGTTCACCTTCATACACCAATTCTATTTTGCCCGTGATGGATGGAATAATGCCCACCAGGTCACTGATCCAGATTTGTGTATTGCTTTCTTTATGGATAATGGATCTTCTTTCGGCAGCGCTTACGGCATTTTCAAAAGCTGAAATAGTGAGCCTTGCACTTACGCCGCTCTTCTTGTCTACAAATTCACTGCCTCTTGCTTCAAAAGCCACTTGTTCAATCAATCGTTTTACCAAATCGCTGATGGCAATTTTTTCTTTTTGCTCTGCAGATACATCGGCTTCCTGTTCTGTAATGGCCAGGGCATTTTCTAATGACTTCGGATAGTGCGTCAATATCTGGCTTTGAATGCGGTCTTTCAACGGCGTAACAATGGAACCGCGGTTGGTGTAATCTTCAGGATTGGCTGTAAACACAAATAAAATATCTAACGGCAACCGCAATTTAAAACCACGTATCTGCACATCACCTTCTTCCAAAATATTGAATAATGCAACCTGAATTCTTGCCTGCAAATCCGGTAACTCATTAATTACAAAAATGCTGCGGTTGGTTTTTGGAATAATGCCATAGTGGATCACTCTTTCATCGGCAAAGCTCAACCGGAGATTAGCCGCTTTTATGGGATCAATATCACCAATCAAATCAGCAACGCTCACATCGGGTGTGGCCAGCTTTTCACCGTAGCGCTGACTGCGGTGTATCCATTCAATGGGCGTGTCGTCGCCTCTTTCCAAAATTATATCCTTTGCAAATTTTGAAATAGGCTTCAGCGGATCGTCGTTGATCTCAGTACCAGTAACAATGGGAACATATTCATCCAGCAGTTCCGTCATCTGCCTTGCCATTCTTGTTTTAGCTTGTCCACGCAAGCCTAAAAACAAAATATTGTGTTTGCTCAAAAGAGCTCTTTCTACATCAGGAATCACGGTGTCTTCGTAACCGATAATGCCGGTAAAAGTATCCTCTTTGTTTTGAAGCTTCTTTATAAGATTATGGCGGATTTCTTCTTTAATACTTTTGGATTGGTAGCCTGCTTCTTTGAGTTCGCCGAGCGTATTTATGTGTTTTATATTCATCGTCTGAACCATGATTTCAGTAGATTTTATTGATTTAGCGGAAAAGGATTTCCTATGATTTTTTTGTTCTCTAATCTTTTGAATTGTAGGCTTGTACTTCCAAAATTGATAAGCAAGCCGACTTGAATATTGTAAGCTTCTAAATAATTTTTTGTTTGAGCAAGGTGTTTAAACTCTGACATATCTCCTGATTAATCCAATAAATCCATGCCCATCCCGGTTCAGACATCAATAAACCGTCTTCCTTTTTCCACTCTCAAAGTCTCTAAATATGAATGCACCTAATCTGTCAAGGCTTGCAAAGTATGCCTTGCCGTTATTCGTTTCCGTAAATTCCTGTACGAAGCGTTGCAAGTAAGGATCGGTTGCAATCATGAAAGTAGTGATGGGAATTTTTAATTTCTTGCATTGCGCCGCCAAATTTAAACAACGGCTGGTTACTTTTCTATCCAAGCCAAAACTGTTTTTATAGTAGCGTTTGCCGATCTTTAAACAAGTAGGTTTACCATCAGTGATCATAAATATTTGCTTGTTCGGGTTTTTTCTTCTTCGCAAAATGTCCATCGCTAATTCCAGTCCTGCCACCGTGTTGGTATGATAAGGCCCAACCTGCAAATAGGGAAGGTCCTTAATTTCTACCGGCCAGGCATCGTTTCCAAAAACTACAATATCCAAAGTGTCTTTTGGATATTTGGTTGTGATCAATTCGCTCAAAGCCATTGCCACTTTTTTGGCGGGGGTAATCCTGTCTTCGCCATACAGGATCATAGAGTGAGAAATATCAATCATTAGCACGGTGGATGTTTGCGACTTGAAATCTGTTTCCCGTATCTGCAGGTCATCTTCCTGCATCGTAAATGAATCCAGCCCATGATTGATCTGTGCATTGCGGATAGATTCTGTGAAATCTATTTGTTCCAGCATGTCGCCAAACTGGAACGGCCTTGTATCCGGACTTACCTCATCGCCCAGGCCTGGTTTATAAGTTTGGTGATCGCCGCTTTTTGTTTTTTTCAGTTTGCCAAAGATCTCTTCCAAACTTCTTTTGCGGATGCCCTGTTCTGTTTTGGGTGTGATCTTTATTTCTGATTTTCCTTCATCGTCTGTGATATAACCTTTGTCTTTCAGTTCGTCAATAAAATCGCCCATGCCATATTCCTCGTTGGTCAGCTCATATTGACGGTCCAACTGGTTCATCCAGTTTAGTGCTTCGCCTACATCGCCACTGGTATAAGTAAGCAACTGCATAAAAAGATCGAGCAACTGCTCAAACTTTGTTTTGCCCTGTTCATTGGGATCGTATCCTGAAAAATGGAAGCCTTTCATTGTTTGTATTTTTTGAAAGGAATGATTATGAGAAGTGAGGGAAATTCCTAAGTGAGTCCATAAGATTGCCATATTCACTGCTCATCACTCACAATTAAAATACAAGCTACAATAATTATGCATTGTTTGCTCATTAAGCTGTGTTAAACAAAAAATCTCCCGCCGGGGCGGGAGATTTACAAAGACATTGAGCTATTTATTTTTTTATGGAATCAGAATCAGTTCGCCCCGGATGTTCGGTAACAATTGTACCCTGGGGATTGAACGCTTTTTCCATATTATCCAGGTATTGCAAATACTGGTTACAAAACTGTTCATCATCCTGGAAAGAAGGATAATAATCCGGTTTCTCGTTCTTCAAATAGTTGTAATAGTTCTTTTGATCTGTAAGGTCCTTCTTCAAAGCTGCTTTTACTTTATTGGCCAAGGCAGTGTGTCCTGCTTTGTAAGCTGCTTCTAAATAAAGGAAGCCAATCTGGTCTTGTGATTGAAAACGGCTAACCATGGCGTACGGTAAGTCTTCAGGCAGTATTCCTTTTTCGGCTTTCTCCAGCAGGTTTACTGCTTCCTGTTTGCGTCCCAGGTCGGCAAGGTTTTCAGCAGCCAAAGCATAAGTCTGGCGGATGGTTAATAAATGCCTGCGGTTTTCTTCATCAAAATAAACACCCGGTGTACTGGCGCCACCAAACCTGAATACTGTTCTCAACAAACTATCGGTTTTATTGACGTTCATGGAACGTTGTTGCGGCTGACGCACCGGTGTTAACCTGAATATCATTCCTTCCTGGCGCAAATAAGGCCCAAAGCCAATTTCACCATAAGGAGAAGTAAAACAAATAGGACGCTTCCAATGGTTGGCAGCTAAAATATTCAGCATGGTCAATTGGTCTAAAGAAAGATAGCTTTTAGCGTCTGGAATATCAAGCTGAATTTGTGCGCCTACAGAATCTGTTGCCAATGCAGCTCCCGATGCTTTGGCTGCTGCTGCATCTACCGGCACTGTAAAATGCTTAACAGGAAAAGTAGCAATAGGACTTTGTTTGCCCACTACATTCTTCATCACATCGTACAGGTCGTAGTATTTGCTTTGATCGCCGCCCGGTTCAAACGTAATGTAAGGCACACCTCTTATCTGGTCGGCGCTCCATATTACATCAATGGGTGCACTTTCGTTCACTTTATAACGCAACTGGTTTACATACCAGTCAATACCGAGTAAGCTGGTGTTTAAAATCCTGATATCTGGACGAACGCCTTCTACCTCTTGTGCATACCATAAAGGATAGGTATCGTTATCGCCAAAAGTGAAAAGAATAGCATTGGGCGGACAACTGTTCAAATAATCTTTGGCAATATCCGGCGCCAGCGTTTTTTGGCTGCGGTCATGATCGTTCCACTCCTGCGCACCCATGATGGCGGGAGCAATTAAACAAAACACAGTAGAGGCTATGGCCGCCGTTCGGAGATTGGTTTTACCTGCTGCCCGTACAATAAATGTGACCGCCGCTGTAACGGCTGCAAACAAAATAGCACCTATAATTGCTGCCACGGTAGAACCGCCGCTCCAGTGATTCCAATCACTCATCAGCATTACAATGAATGTAGTTAGGGCTCCATACAAAAGCACGTTCATGTACGTCTTCTTATCTGCAATTTCCCTGGCCATGCGCACAAAAGCCACTACAGCCAAGCCGATCCAGATAGCATAAGCATAAAACGATCCTGCATAAGCGTAGTCACGTTCACGTGGCTGGTTACCGGGCTGGTTCAGGTAAATGACAATAGCAATGCCGGTAAAAAAGAAGAGGAGGAAGGTAACGATCCAATCCCTGCGATCTCTTAAGAAATGGAATATGCAACCAATAATACCTAATATGAAGGGAAGCAAATAAAGCTTGTTAGTAGCTTTATTATCCTTAATACTATCTGGTAGTTTCGACTGGTCGCCAAGGCGCATGTCGTCTATGAACTTGATGCCCGAGATCCAGTTACCATCGCGTATGTTACCGCTGCCCTGTATATCGTTCTGGCGGCCGGAAAAGTTCCACATAAAATAACGCCAATACATAAAGCCCATCTGGTAGGTAAAGAACCAGTTCAAATTATCGGCGAATGATGGGATCTTAACAGCAACGGGAGTTCCCGGCTGCAGCACTTGTCCTCTTTGTACTCTTGGCGCAAAGTTGTCGGGTATCTGGTAAGTATCAGGTTTGCCCGATTGATTTTGTGTCTGTACAATGCCGTCGCCTACGCCGGTTACAATGCTCAATTCTTTTGCATTAATAATAGGCAATTGCAACCACGACATATAATAATCTGCATGACCCTGGTCGTTGCTGGCATCCCACACACGTGGAAACACTTGTACATCCTTACTGTCATATTCAGGTTCCCTGTCGCGGCCAATTTCTACATATTGTTTAGTGCTGTCGTCTTTGGCATAACGCATTTTACCGTCGGTTACGCCGGTTACCTGCGCAAGAAAGTGAGGACCGTATAAAATAGGCTGGGAACCATATTGCTCACGTCCCAAATAATATACAAGGTTCATAGGGTTGTCCACATTGTTCATGTCAATGGAAGGGTTGGCATTAGAACGCTCCATTGTAGTGATGTAGGCCGAATAACCCAGCATCATAAATGAAAAACACCACAGGCCCAAACGCAGGTACGACCAGCCTTTCCTGTTAGCCCAACGCAGCCCTAACCATACCAGCACCGCTATCAACACAAAGAAGAAAACAAAACCCGAGAAGAAGGGAAGATGAAAACTGTTGACAAAGAAAATATCAAACCTGCCGGCCAGCTTTACCGTCAATTGAATGACCACCACCTGCACAACGCCTACAATAATGCAGCCCACCAGAAAAGCCCAGATGGCGCCATTGCGTGAGTAGTTGTAACGCTTATAATAATAGATCATCACGGCTGCGGGAATTACCAATAATCCCAACAGGTGAATACCAATAGATAAACCAAGCGAGAAGAAAAGGAATACGATCCACCGGTCGGCACGGTTACGCAAAGCCCTGTCGTTGCCTGCCGCATCATCGGCACGTTCCCATTTCAGCATGGCCCAGAAGGCCAGCGCCGTAAATAAAGATGACAGTGCATATACCTCCCCTTCAACGGCGCTGAACCAAAACGAATCAGTGAAGGTATAAGCCAGTGCGCCTACCACGCCGGCACCCATAATGGTAAAAACCTGGTCGGCTTTGGGCTCTTCACGAAAACCGGTAACCAACTTACGGGCAAAGTGGGTAATGGTCCAGAAAAGAAATAAGATAGTAGCGCCGCTTGCCAGTGCGTTCATAATGTTCACGGCCTTGGCGGCGGAGGCGGGGTTGTCGCCAAACAAAATAATAAAGAAGCGGCCCAGCAATACAAACAACGGTGCTCCCGGGGGGTGCGGCATTTGCACTTTGTAGGCGGCGGAAACAAACTCGCCGCAATCCCAAAGGCTTCCGGCTTTTTCAGCAGTTAAAATATAAACGAGGGAGGCAATGACAAACACTACCCAACCGGTAATGTTGTTGACTTTTCTGAAGTTCATATTAGATGTTGGTTCTTTTTAAAATCCTTCCATTCAGCACCACGTGACGTGCAAAAATAGGGAAGCAGCTAAATTAAAAGGAAAACGCTAAGGAAAAGGTTAAAAGAGTTTGGGGTTAGGGTTTTGCGGGTCGCGTAGGTTTATCAGTGGAATTTTTTTTGAAACGGTAATTTCTTTATGTACCACGCTGAGTGCTTCTTAGAGGATGGTAGTTTGATTTAAGAAATCGAGTTATGTATATTAGCGTGTTATATTTTTTATGCGCATTATTTTGAGGAAATTAAGAGTGCTACTTCTTTTGCTGCCATTAGGTTGCGGGCAGAAGGCATTTCCAGACGAACGATTTACTTTTAGTTCAAGATATCGTGACTTTGTTACTCCTTACCACGCCGGGGACACTTTATACTTCGAGAATAAAAGTAAAGGGATTGTCAGAATTAAAATCACGGGTTCAGATTCAATTATTTCAAACAGTAAAGGTGGTTTTATGAGCCCTAGGCCATATAAAGACATAAAAGTCTATTGCGATAATTTAGACTATCATAAGACAAATGCAAAGGACACAACGCTTGTTTTTATAAATAAGTATCCAGATAATTTAAAACAATCGTGCCATTTTGCGCTGTTGAACTTTCGTGGTGAACTGGGCGAGACAGACTCCTTGATTTTAGAATTTCAACCAATACCCGGCAGGGTATTTAAAAACTGTTTCGTAATTAAAAATGTTGCATCAGACTTGGTTGAAAGCCCCGATGATGTAGAATCTATATATGTTCAGCAAGCTATCGGAATTATTGCATTAAAAAGTTATAATGGAGATTGGCGGTTTAAACGATAATTTTCAAACAGAAAGTGCTGCAAGAAAAACCGGTACCACTTGGTTGCTCGTGCAGTAACTCAAAAAGGGCTAAGAGAAACGTCAAGGGTATAATGTTGTAGTTATCCCTGTTCCATTCAGCAAAACCTTTTAAATTTGACATTATGCAAGTACAGGTTGACATAGGGTTTGAACAGTTGCTTAAAATTGTAAAAACTTTGCCTTCTGGACAATTGAAACAACTGAAAGCAGAGATCGAAAAAGAAGATAGTAAAAGCAACTTGGTTGATCTGGAAGCCTTACTTTTAAAAGGTCCTACCGCCACAAAAAGGCAACTGGAAACTATTGCTAAAAACAGAAAAGCGATCAACCAATGGCGGGCAAAATAATATTGGTTGACACTTCCATTCTTATTGACTATTACCGTAAAACCGACAAAGAAAAATCAGTTTGGATAGCATTGGTGCGAAAGGGATATTCTTTTGCAATTTCAGTAGTGAGTAAATATGAAATTTATTCCGGGGCAACTTCAAATCAATTAACATTCTGGAATGACGTTTTGCGAGCTGTTACCGTTGTTCCTCTTAGCGAAGCATCGGTAGATATCGCAGTGACGATAAATAATGGCTTAAAGAAAAAACGAAAACAAATCGACATTGCTGATATTTTTTTTTGCAGCAACAGCCGTAGTGCATAACTTTCCTTTAGCAACATTGAATAAGAAGCACTTTGAAAGAGTTGACATCCTTAACATTATAGACTAAACCTTTCAATCACGATCAGTTCACTCAAAATACACCTTCACCGTTTGATAAAAAAGCCGGTTTTGCACCATGTTGGAGATTTGCTGGCTGCTGCCTTCGTTATAACCTTTCAATCCAAACAGGCCTGCGGCGTTCCCCTTGTTAATGGCAATTTCCATATAGCCGGCGCTGTTGAATAAAACCAGTTTTTCGCCCTGCGGCACATCGGCATACGATCCGCTGATGCGTTCAATAATTTCATCTCTTTTAAAAACGATCTTAAACCGGCGGCCTTTGCGCTGTTGTTCAAACTGGTCCTGCGTAATGTTGACGATCACGTTTTCAAAATGATCAATGAAAATGATCTGGCCTTCTATCCAGTCTTCGCCGGAAGTGGGGCGCAGGGGTTTCTTTTCTACATAGGCAGCATCGGGAATGCCGATGTTCTGTATTGGCTCCCCGTTCATTAATTGCGTAATGGCTTTAGCGGCAACATCCATGCAATACAGGGTGTTCTTAATGGCCGTTTTTTCCAACGAAATGCCAATCACCATTTCGGGTTTTTCTTCCAGTATCATTTCCAGCAAACCGTTATCGGCACAGATCAGATATTGGTCTTTGTGAAAAGCAAACAGCAATTGTTCCGGCTTCGATTCGAACAGGTTCACCAAAACAATATGATAAGTAAACTCGGGGAAGTTTTTGATAGCATTACGGCACACATAAGCGGCCTGGGGGTAATTAAATGGCGAAAGTTTGTGTGTGATGTCAATGATCTCAAACTGCGGATTGATGCGCAATAGCCTGCCCTTAACAGCGCCTACCAGGTAGTCCTGTTCGCCAATGTCGGATGTAAGGGTAACTAAAGGCATTAAATTAGGGGTTTGGCGTTGGGTGTTGTCCTGTTTTTAAATTTCGCACCTTTATAAGTTGCTGCGTTAAGATAGTTCATAAAGGCACCGATCTTCTTACATAGTTCTTCCGCCTGGTTATATAAAGCATCGAACTTTTGCTGTGTCGTATATTGTCTGTCAAATGCCCTGTACAATTGTGATTTTGATTCTTCAGCCGAACCTTTGGCAATAGACAAAAAGTTAAGGAACTCATTTCTTCCTCCACGCCCAAAGCCTTCGGCAATATTATCCATTATAGAACCACTTGAAGCGTTGATTTGATTTTTTGATTCGAAGTCTTTACTGAATGAAATATTGTTTGTGTAAGCTTCAAAAATACTTTTTGCAAAAGCACGGGCTAATTGCCACACTTCCAAATCTTCAAAACGCTTTATGGTTGCCATAATAAAGTATTTTCAACTTAGGAGTCGAACTCCAAACCCTAAACACCAAACTATTTAATAAGCTTTCCTTCCTTGAAGAAAAAGTTCTTGACCAGCTTATCTGCAAGGCCTGGAAAAAATTTATTCATGAACACTGTTCGCTTGCCGGTGAAAGTAAGCACCAGTGTTCTTTTTTTATGTTCAATGGCCGACAAAATATGATGGGCACATTCTTCTGCCGTCATCAGTTTGCTTTCATCAAGCGGCGTTTCGCCTTGTGCAGCGCCTTCTTTGTTCAATGCCGCATTGCGAATATTAGAAGCCGTAAAGCCCGGGCACACCCACATTACATGCACGTTGTCGTCAATCAATTCTGTTCTGATGGCTTCCAGCCAGCCCTGCAATGCAAATTTAGAAGCAGAATAGCCACTGCGGCCCGGCAATCCACGATAGCCTGCAATGGACGAAACACCTACAATGGTTCCTTTTCTTTTAATAATAGAATCGAGTGCATACTTGGTGCAGTAAACAGCGCCAAAAAAATTGACGTCCATTACCCTTTTGATCACATCAATAGAAGTTTCCTTCAACAAGGCCCGCATAGATACGCCGGCATTATTGATCAATACATCAATGCCACCAAAAACCTTTATGGTAGATTCTATAAAATGACGGCAATCGTTTTCGCTGCTCACATCGGCCACTACGGTGTGCAAAGGATAGGAGGCATATTCGGTTTGCATATCGTAAAGCTTATCGTGATGGCGGCTGCAGGTAGCCACTTTGGCTCCCCGCGAAAGCAGGAGATCAACAAGGGCCCTGCCTATTCCGTCTGTGCCACCGGTAACCGCTACAACTTTATTGGCAAAATAACCAGCCATAATGAGGTTCGTTTTTGCGCAAACCTAACAGAAAAAAGAGATTTGTTGAAAGGAAGTTTGGTTTTCTGCTGCAGGTTTTTTGTTTTAGGTTTTGATACCTTCTTTATTTGGTGGCTTTTGTTAATGTAGCAGTTTCTTTTTATGCTCCCGGCTTTTGTTATGCTATGAAGCCCTTGTTGCGTCGCACTCTTGTACATTCTTATCGCTATTGAGCAGGAATATCCCATGCAAAGGCGCTAAGCAATATTTCCTCGTAGCGTCGTTGCGCCTTTGCGTGAAGCAAAAGCCAGGCAGATTTTTAACAACTTCCATCAACGCATTTGCATCTTCTGTTGTACCAAGTATTATTACTCCGGTCAAGCTTCCTTATTTTTGCCCTTCGGTTTTTATATAACGATTGCACAAACCTTGCACAGCTATTAAATGAAAGATGAAGCAACTGTCTCAAGTCTGTGGTTTCACATTTCACATTAAACAGCCCTGCATATTTGCTATAAGAATGCTTACAGAAATGTAGTTGTATATGAAACCACAGTATTATCATTATAAAGCGCCTTTTTCACTGGAAGCTGGCGGTACGCTTTCAGAGCTTACCATTGCCTATCATACCTGGGGAAAACTCAACGAAGCCAAAGACAATGTTATTTGGGTTTGCCATGCACTTACAGCCAGCTCCGATGCGGAAGATTGGTGGAAGGGCATGGTTGGTGAAGGTTGTGCTTTTGATCCGCAAAAATATTTTATTGTATGCGCCAATATCCTGGGTTCGGTGTACGGCACCACAGGCCCTTCCAGCATTAACCCTGAAACAGGAAATCCTTATTATCATAGCTTTCCATTGATCACCATACGTGATATGGTAGCAGCACACGAACTGTTGCGGCAACATTTAGGCATCGAAAAAATATTACTGCTGGCGGGTGGCAGCATGGGCGGCTACCAGGTGCTGGAGTGGAGCGTCATGTATCCAGCCATTATTCAAAAGCAGTTTTTAATTGTAACTTCTGCAAGAGAAACCGCCTGGGGCATTGCCATTCATACAGCACAACGCCTGGCTATTGAGGCAGACGGCACGTGGAAAGAAAATACCGCAAAAGCAGGTGAGCAGGGCCTTGCTGTAGCCAGAGCCATTGGTATGCTTACCTATCGCAATTATGCTTCCTTTATTAGCACGCAAACAGATGGCGATAATGAAAAGTTAGAAGATTTTAAAGCGTCGTCTTATATAAAACACCAGGGCATTAAATTGACAAGGCGTTTCAATGCCTATTCTTATTATACACTGACAAAGGCATTGGACACACATAATTTGTCGAGAGGGCGGGCTGCTTCGGTTGACGCTGTTTTGCAAACCATACAGCAACCTACATTGGTGATGGCCATAAAAGGTGATGTATTGGTACCGGTGCAGGAACTGCAATTTTTATCACGCCATCTTCCTCATGCACAATACAAGGAAATTGATTCCTTATATGGTCACGATGGCTTTTTGGTGGAAGCTGAAACCATTGGTGCATATATTAAAGAATGGTTAGTTCCACAATTGCAAACTACCCACTCATGACCAGCATAAGTTTAGAACTCCGCGGCTCAGCGCAATATTGGTTTGATGCAACAGATGCCAAAGGAAATGTGGTGTCATTGGATGCCAACGAGTCGGCGCAAAACACCAACCTTGGCGCAAGGCCCATGCAACTACTATTGATGGCATTGGGTGGGTGCAGCGGCGTGGACGTACTTTCTATTTTAAAAAAACAAAAACAGGAAGTAGAAAAACTTGCCATCAATATTAGTGGTGAGAGAGAAAGCACTGTGCCTTCGCCATGGAAAAAAGTTCACGTGGTTTTTAGTTTTGAAGGAAGGCTGGACGACCAAAAATGTTTAAGGGCTTGTTCGCTTTCTATAGAAAAATATTGCTCTGTGGCTGAAACACTGCGGCTGGCAGGTGCTGTTATCACCTGGGAAGTTTTGGTTCATCAAAATAAAATTCATTCTTAAATCCTATTCATGCAACGCATTACAAAAGCCATACGTACACACATCGACCGCACCAATGAAAAAGAACATTCATCGCCGCTGTTTTTGACCAGCAGTTTTTGTTTTGATGATGCCGAAGAAATGCGGGCCACTTTTGCCGATGAGGCTGACAATAATATTTACAGCCGTTTTTCCAATCCAAATGTGCAGGAGTTTATTGATAAGATATGTGTGCTGGAAGGGGCCGAAACCGGCTATGCTACTGCATCGGGCATGAGTGCTGTTTTTGCTACTTTCATGAGTTTCTTAAAAGCAGGTGATCACCTGCTTTGCTGTAAGGCCATTTTTGGAAGTACGCATACTGTCATCACAAAATATTTGCCCAAGTACGGCATACAATATACTTATGTTGATGCCGACAAAGTGAACGAATGGGAAACTGCCATCCGGCCCAACACAAAAATGATTTTTATAGAAACGCCTACCAATCCTGGCCTGGATATTATTGACCTTGAAGCCGTGGGTGTCTTGGCAAAAAAGCACAACCTCATTTTTAATGTTGACAATTGTTTCGCCACGCCTGTTGCGCAACAACCTATTAACTACGGCGCCGATCTTGTAGCGCATTCGGCTACCAAATGGATTGATGGACAGGGCAGGGTGTTGGGTGGCGTTGTTGTTGGTAAAAAAGAATTGATACACGAGATCTATTTGTTCTGCCGAAGCACTGGTCCTGCGCTTTCACCTTTTAATGCATGGCTTCTAAGTAAAAGCATAGACACTTTCGAAGTACGTATGGAACGACACGCCTCTAATGCGCTTTACCTCGCCGAAAAATTGAGCGGTCATCGGCAGATCAGTTGGTTGAAATATCCTTTTCTTTCCAGTCATCCGCAATATGCCATTGCCAAAAAACAAATGAGCAACGGCGGCGGCATTGTATGTTTTGAATTGAAAGGCGGATTGGAGGCAGGCAGAAAATTTTTAGATCAGCTGCAAATGCTTTCATTAACAGCCAATCTTGGTGATACCCGCAGCATTGCCTCGCATCCTGCAAGCACCACGCATGGAAAACTCACCGAAGCAGAAAGGCAGGAAGTGAATATCACGCCGGGCCTCATTCGTATCTCTGTAGGATTGGAAAACAGGGAAGATATTCTGCAGGATATTTTGCAGGCTTTAAATGTTCTGTAACGTAGTTTGAACGACTGGCATTGTTGCTCAATAAAAACCCTTAGCAGATTTTTTTTGCGATAGAAACTATTGCACAACTCCTGAAAAGTTTTTTATTTTGTTTCATATCCCAATCCTATGCAACTAATGATGTACTTAGGCAATGACCTGATAGACTCCATACCAGTTAATCTTTACCAGCTTTCTCAACCTGGTTATTTGGGTAAATTCAAACGAGTACTTAAGGATAAACATGCAGCCGTTATTCGCGAGTCCCCGATTCATCCCGAATTTTTAGTGGTAGACCTGGTGCCGGCAACCAATAGCAAACAAAGCCGGTACTGATATAATTGTAGAGCGTATAAAATGCTAAGAAGAATTACCGTAATAGTTTTATGGAGACTACAGTTCTTATTGCCGTCCTAATTAAACGAATTTTTCTTTTCGACAATTAACTTACTCGTTCGCTGCCATCCTCTTTTAGCGTATTGACATTATTTATGTAGATTAGATTTCAAACGGTACACCGCTGGAGGCCGCTTCTGTTCTTCAGTGAAGAAAAATGAAAAAAACACTGCTGCTTTTGTTGTTGCCTTTCGAAGTTTTTGCACAGGACCTAACCGGTGTGTGGACAGGCTTTATACAAAGCGCAGAAAATAAACTGACCTACGAGCTTGCCATAAGTGCAGGTAAGGATGAATGGAACGGCTATGCACTCACCATTTTTACGTTTAACGGTAAGGACAATATGGGCATTAAATCCATTAAGCTAAAAAGTAAAAATGGAAGAATTACATTAGAAGATCATGAACTGGTTTATGATAACTACTCTACGCCACCCAAAAAAGTAAAATTGCTGGCAAGTCTTTTTTTAAAGAAAAAAGACACTGTTTTGATCCTCGATGGTTCTTTCTTTACACGTTCGCTTGACTTCAGGGAGCAGGATAAAACAGGTTTTACAGGCACTATACATTTGCAGAAGCAAAATCTTCAAACGCCAACAGAATTAATTGCCAAATTAGATGAGCTGAACCTGTTGCATACACTTTCATTTGCCATACCAAAAATTGATAAACCAGGAACGGCAACAGCGGCAGTGCCGGAAGAAAATTTACCGCCATTAAAAGAGCGGGAAACACAAATAGCTATAGCTCCTTCTATTGCAAAGATTTCTTTACCCGTTTTACAACCACGTCAAAAAGAATTCGTGTTGATTGAAACCGCTATTGCTGAAACAGAACCTTTGCCACTTTCAGGAGAAAAACAAAAGCAGGTTCCTATTGCACTCAAGACAACATTCAAGAAAAATATACAGCCGGTTGCATTAGCTAAACCAAAGAATATAGTGAATGTTTTACCAACTAGGGTCGCTGTAACAACTGTTCCCAATAAACAAGCTGAAACACCGGCCGCTGCAGCGCAATTGGCTCAACGAAAAACTGAGATCATTCGCAGTGTGTTTTTTAATGGTGACAGTTTGGTGTTTAGTTTATACGATAATGGAACGATCGATGGTGATACGGTAAGCGTAGTGTTAAATGGCAAAGTTATTCTTGCTAAAAAAGGACTGACCGCTAACGCTATAAGAACAACGGTTTATATCACTCCCGATCTCGGCGATTCTTTGCAATTGGTGATGTATGCAGAGAACCTGGGCAGCATCCCGCCCAATACTGGTTTGCTGATTGTGCAGGATGGAGACGCAAGAAATGAGATCAGGTTTGCAGGCGATATGCAAAAAAGTTCAGCAGTTATTTTAAGACGAAGACGGCAATAGTGCACTTACGTATCTAACTCTGCTTAACTCAAAAAAAGTTTAAATTAAAAATGGATTAGAAAAGTTCTGCCTTTAATATTGTCTGTCTCAAATATTTTCTATTCCAAACAAAACTTTATTTTAGACCAACTAAACTAACTATTATGGAACAGGAACATTCTTCCGAACTTTTTTCTTTGCAAATAGAACCGATCACAAAAGCGCATTTGTGGGAAACCGCACGGTGGGGCAAATTTCTTGCTATTGTTGGCTTCGTGTTGTGTGCTTTCATTGTACTGGCTGGTATTTTCTTTGGATCTTTCTTTAGCCTTTTTACCAGGGACACTGGTACATACGGCACTTTCAATACAACAGGACTTGGTGCGGCTATGGCTTTTATTTACATCCTCATGGCTATTGTGTATTTCTTTCCGTGTTTTTTTCTTTTCAGGTTTGCTACTAAAATGAAGACAGCCATTAATGGAAATTCGCAGGAAGAGTTAAATGTTTCCTTTCAAAACTTAAAGTCAATGTTTAAGTTCGTTGGCATTCTTACCATCATTGGTCTTGCTTTGTTTGCTCTTCAGATTATTATAGTGTTGTTTAGTGTAGCAGCTTTCCGTTAGTTATTGGTGCCTATTGATTTGAATTATTAATGAAGGTGTTTCTATAACGGTGGTAGTTCGACAGGCTCGATGCTCAGATAAACTCTATATTTCGACAGCTCAATAGAATTGTTGCAGTACAAGAGTGCGACGCAACAGAAGCATCATAATAGAAATGCAGCCTGGATTATAAAAAAATAAGTGGTGGTTTCTGCAATTGATAATTACTATTGAATTAGTTAGCCGATAAATAATTATAATCCTTCAGCAGCGTTTCTAAAAAATCGTAAGGAGATAAGGTCGTATCAATTTTAAGATGCGACTTGATTTTTTCAGAAGCCATTTCAGCAAGATTATAATCATGGCGCTTTCTTGCCGTGTCCAATATGCCTTTCAGTGAATTAATATCCCTGTCGCTCAATTGCATTACCTGAGGAAAAGAAGGTTTGTAAGAATCCGCTACTTCAAGAAACACAGTGTCGGCGATGGTTTGCTCTTTTGTTGTACTGATCAGCAGTGTATGTGCCAGCAGGTCGCCCAGTCTTTGTTGCTTTCTTGAATTCACTAAAATAAGATCAGTGAACAACAAGCCCATTGGTATGCCGATCTTCCACAAAAAGCTAAAATCTCCTGCACGTGTAGCTTCTGGAGCATAAAGCAGAATGACCACCACCATATAATCTGAAGTGCGAATGAGCCAGCGGATAACATATTGCCCGATGGAAGGTTGTCCTCCGTTTTCATTTACCACCCGCAGCCGCATGATCCTTTTTCCAATGCTTTGCCCGTTCATTAGAATTTCGCAAATAAGATGATAAGTGAGATAGGGAATGAGCAGTACCATAAACAAAGCCCAGGTCATTTCTTCGCCGCCCGATCTTGCAAACGAACCCAAAATTCTTGCTGCTACAATTATATAAATGATCAACACAATAGTGTCTAAAAGCCAGGCCAGCAGCCGCTTGTAAAATGGCGCCGCTTCAAACTCAAGATCAATATTAAAATTGGTAGTTACTTTGATCACACGTTAAAGAGATTTAAAAAGATTTTACAGATGCTTTCATAATTGCGTCTTTTACTTTAAATCAAAATTTAGGGCTAAAGTTCTATCCGTTCTTTTCTCTTTATCCGAACAAATATTTTTGCTTAATCTTCTTAATTGATTTCTTCGTTTCATTATGTCTTATTATGGATCACTGTTTCCGTAAAAATATAAACATTCTCTACACAATGAGTATAAAGCTCCGGAGGAGCTTCGTGTATATAGAAAGATAATAACCAAAGAATGGCTCCGGAGGAGCCGCGTATTTCACGAATAAATGATTTGGCGCCTTAAGCTTGTTCTATCCATTCAAAAAGAAATTTTTCTTCAAAAGGTACTGCAAACCTCTCCAAAAAGTTATGGTATTCTTCCTTAAATGTCTTTTTCTTATGATGTGCTTCCTGATTCAAAATGTATTTGCAAACCTTATCAATTTGCGAATGACTATAAGAAAAAACGCCATAGCCTTCCTGCCAATTAAATGATCCTTTAACCCAATTTTTCTGTTTAATAAATTCGTTGCTTTCAACCTTTATTTCTTTTACAAAATCTGATATTAATACTGATGGTTTAAATCCAACAAATAAATGCACATGATCGGGCATACAATGAATAGCAAGCATTTTTGCTTTTCTTGTCTGAACAAGAGAAGTCATGTATTTGTGCAACTCTTCCTTATGTTCTTTTGGAATTAGGTTTTGTCTTCCTTTCACAGCAAATACAAATTGCAGATAAATCTGGGAAAACGTATTTGGCATAGCAA
>JBQCHB010000344.1:0-17227 GCA_051955075.1 Flavisolibacter sp. | reverse complement strand
TTCCATATTTTTTTTCAAAGCGTTCGAACATATCTGTTACACCTGCCAGCACCAGTTTTGGCGAAGTGTATTTCTCATTCCATTTTTTTACAAAATCGGAAACCGTGCTGTCAGTTGGGCCATTATCTGATACAATATTATACCGCCACTGCACCATGTCGTAAGGATAATGAAGGGCATCTAATTCATCAAGATAACCGGCGATCTTTTCAACGGCCCTTTCTGCCACGCCGCCTTCCGGCGTGCCGTGCCATGATGAATAACCTTTGCCGCAAGTCCATAACAAAATACTGTCCTTGCCCGATGCTGATTTCCACCAATAAGCCTTATTGCCCATTTCAACAATAGTAGAACCAATACGGTCGCCATTACCCGGAAGACCCTCTATATAATTGGGGCCATTGGAAAAATAACGGATACCGTTTTTTGCAAGCGATGAAACCATGCTCCAGCTCATGCCCGGAATATCACTCATCATAGCGGCGTTAATAGGAAGACCTTTTTCGCTTCGCAAATTGCGGGCAAACTCCGTGATCCAATTCATTTCTTCGGGTGTGCTTAATCCTGTGAGAATATTGGCATACGTAGCCGAAAGAAAGATCTGCTTGTTTTTTACAGCATTAAAAAAGGCCTGTTTTTCTTTTTGTGTAGCCTGCTGCAAAAAATTTTCCGCAGCCCAGGCACTTTCAATATTCCAGACAAAGCGGCTGCCTTCGGGATAACTTTTTGTCTTTTCAATTAAATGCAATGCCCTGCGGATATTTTCATTATGAATTTTGATCACCTCCTGCTGCAAATTGGAATAACCAATGTCGGTATGAGAATGATGAATAAGATCAATTTCTCTATAGGTAACAGGATGTAATTGTACCGTAGTATCAAGGCTGCTTAGTTTACCCACTTTAGCCTTAATGTGCAATGGGGTTTGCTGCTGTACTTTGTTTATATATGCTTCAAAAACATTAAAACCGTTTTGTACTGTAAAAGGTTTTTGAGGTTGATCGCCAAGCGTAATATTGAGTTTTCCAGGTGCACCAAAATGCAGCACGGTCACTTGTATGGGTTGCTTATTTTGCAGATTGCCTTTTAGTAAAAAAGGAAGCGTTTTTATTTCAATCTTTTCTTTAAAGGTATAAGCAAAGGTCATGTACCAATCGTTGCTTTGCTGGTTTTGCCCCGCCACTTTTATCCGGATTGGTTTGTCTTTTTTATATTTTGAAAGTGGCACTCGCAGGTAAGCCAATCCGTGTGCATCGTTGGCACCATCTTTTGTTTTGTATTCAAACACAAGCCGCGTACTGTCGCTGGCACCAAAGGTCCAGTAAGGTTTATATTCATTGGGATAAGTTGTAAAAGTTAGCGCATAGTGATCATTAATATACAGGTCGAAGTTTCTTTTACCGCCGCTGGTTCCGGTAGAATGGGCCGCAATCCAAATAAAATAGGCATAGTTGCCTTTGGTACCGGCAGGAATGACGTCTGTCTCCCACTCTATCCATTTCTTTCCATCAGTGCAGCGGGTAAGCAAGGCCTGCTTAGCAAATTTTGGATAAACAGAAAAATAAGGAATCACCTCTCCCTGCAAACTTTTAGCATAACCATTGATAAGATGCTGGCTGCCAAAAACCGGGACCTGCACCTGTGCAAGAGTATTTTTATTCAAAAAAATCAAAGCAATTGCAAACAGAGGAAGGCAACATTTCGCCTTAAAGTTTTGACAGCAGGAAAGTTTCATACAATACAATTTACAGCAGTTTGAGAAGAGTCGAAATATTTACTACCAGCTTTTTGCTAAAGAAAAATCATCTTTCACAGCGCCTGTTTTAAAAGAGATTCATGAACAGCAACAACAGATACGTACTTAAAACAAGATTTTTTTCTGTTGTCAAAGGGTTGGGGGAAGTTTCCCGGATGCCGGATATAATCGAATTAAAATTTTTTAGGAAGCAGTAATAAAAAGTTCTACTCCTCCCTCCATGCATTTTTTAAAAACCGTATCCAATTGCCGTGCATAATATTTTCTATGTCCTGCCGCGAATAACCACGTTTTTCAAACAAAGCAGGTAGCTTTTGAAGGTCGCTGATTGTTTCCAGATCATACGGGCATTGCTCTCGTCCAAAAGCGCCGTCAAGGTCTGAGCCGATCCCGATGTGCAAAGCGTTTCCAGCCAGTTGACAAATATGATCCAAATGATCAATCAATACTTCCAGGTCGCAGTTCATAGATTGCGGTGTTGATTTTCCCCTGATCCAATTTGGCACCATCATCCATGCATCCAAAGCGCCACCAATTACTGCACCTCTCCTAATTAATTCCTTAATTTGATCATCGCTGAATTGCCGATTATGGTTTACTAAAGCCCTAACATTGTTATGACTGGCCCACACATGTCCATTAAAATGATGCATCGCTTCCCAAAAGCTTTCATCACACAAATGTGTAGCATCTAAAATAATGTTGAGTCGCTCCATTTCTTTCAACAGCGCTTTTCCTTTCTCTCCCATTAAGCCTGTAGCATCCGTGCCTTGCGCATAACGTCCCGGCCCATAGTGTGCCGGGCCTATGGCACGCAATCCGTACCTGTATGCTGTTTCCACATAATCGGGATTTACCAACGAGTCAGCACCTTCCAGGCTCAGAATATAACCAACAGGTTTTCGTTCATTTTCCGTATTATCATTCCAGAGCAATAAATGTTTTTCCAGGCTTTTGAGGTCATTAATTTGAATCATCTCTCCTTGTTCTTCCATAGTCTTGTACCACGCCAGTTGTCCCTGTGTTTGTGCCCACGCCTGCTGCGGAGAATTCCATCCCGGCAATGGATTGTCCGACGCCACATACCTCGCAATTTGTGTAGCTACGACTAAGCCTATATTGCCCTTTCTTAATTGAGGAAGCGAAACAGTTGCATTGCCGCGATCCGGCTTATCAACAAGTCCTTTTTCCCTTTCATTGATTTGCGAAACAGCTTTTCTTAAATCACGATTCCATTCCATGGCATTCATGCTTAAGTCAAGATGCGCATCTATTATAAACATATCGTGATGGGTTAAACATTTATTTTTCTGTTTCTTGCCGCAATTTCCCATTCACCAACGACCGTTTCATTTTCTACTATTAAAGCTTTTTCGTATAAAGCGCAGGTGGGACAAATATGAAAAGGCAGACCATATAATACATCGCCAACTTTATAATCATGACCAATCTCTGTTTGCATAATTAAATGTTCTTCACTCTGTCCGATCGCTTTTAGCTCCGGCGCATTTAGAAAGTAAACACGTTTGCTTAATTCGTTTTCTGCAGCAATGGATTTGTGCCCAAGATCAAGACAAAGCGTTGTTTCGGTTGGTAAAGAAATGATGCGGCTAATAACCAAAGCAGCAGGAAGAAAAGGCTGTTCGCTTAGTGTTTTAAGGTAGCCTGCATCCCAAAAAATAAATGTTCCGGGACTGCATTCAACACCACTTCTTTTTGCATGAACAGGAAACGTTGGAGAACCACCCGCGACAATAACCGGTTCTGCAAAGCCTTCTTCCATAATCCCATTTTTTAAAAAGATTACAGGCATAAAGGCTTCATCACATCTTTGCTTTCTTATTGCAAAATCCGGATCACTTATGTGACCATCATATACATGCAGACCTACTGGCATTATGCCCTGCAATAATGAACATTGCATATAAAGGTCAAGAGCTTTAGGGCGAGGATCAATACCAGTCCTGTTCATCCCAATATTCAAATCAACAAAAACAGGGATTTTCACGTTGCTTGCAATTGCTCGCTCAGATAAAAATTGTGCAGCAGCAAGATCATCTACCAAGCAAGAAGATTTTGTGTGCGGGTAATTTTTTATCAGAGAAATAAATCGTTGCACTTTAGGCCCCACAGGTTGATAAGCCAATAAAACATCCTGCGCACCAACCTGTGCCAGCATTTCTGCTTCCGCAATGGTGGCGCATTTAAATTTGTTGATGCCAGCATCAATCAGCAACAGAACAACGTCTTTGATTTTATGTGTTTTTACATGCGGCCTCAATCTTTGTACATCATCAATCATTCCTTTCAGCAAAAGAATATTTTCTTTTACACGTTCAGGATAAATGACCAATGCAGGAGAATCTATTTCCGCAATGTTTTTTATGTTATACCATGTGTTCATGTAAGCCCAAAATATTTGTCAGTAACTTTTTAAACGCAACTTCAGCACTTTATTAAACTTTTGTTGCGTCGCACTCTTCAACATTCTGTTCCCTATTGAACATTTTCATGAAGTTCAAACATAGCTTCTATTTCCACAGGAATGTTATCGGGCAAAGAGCCAAAACCTACGGCGCTGCGAACGCCTACTCCATTTTCCTGGCCCCACACTTTGGCAAATAATTCACTGCAACCATTAATTACATAAGGATGCTTTTCAAATTCCGGTACGCAGTTTACCATACCTAAAACTTTAATCACTCTCTTGATTTTATCAAGGCTTCCAATATGCGATTTAATGGTTGATAAAATTGCGAGGCCTACCTGCTGCGCTGCAAGTTTGCCTTGCTCTATATCGAGATCTTTTCCAATTCTTCCAATGATCAGGCTTTTATCGTTTTGAACGGTGCCGTGACCTGACACGTACAAATGCTTGTCTATTATCAAACAGGGCTTGTACACGCCTAAAGGTGTTGGTGCAGGCGGCAATGTTACTCCTAATTGTGCCAACCTTTGCTCGGGTGTAAGTGTGTCCATAATATCGTTGGTTAAAATGAGTTACACGAATGTAAGACACCAATAAGAATGAGTGATCAATGATGAACAATGAGTTCGTGCCATCCTGAAAAAACATTTTGGTTATAGGCAGTTAAAACAAGTTGGACATTATCAATTACTTATTTCAAACTCCTTACAGAAAAGCCTGCAAAATCAAAACACCAATCAGCCCTGCTACAGAAACAATTGTTTCCATAACAGACCACGACCGGAAAGTGTCTTTAATGCTAAGGTTAAAATATTCTTTAAACATCCAGAAACCTGCGTCATTTACATGCGAAAACATCAGGCTGCCAGCACCAATAGACAGTACCATCAAATTAGGATTGACACCGGTTTGCGCCAACAAAGGCGCAATGATGCCTGCTGCCGTAAAACCCGCCACTGTCGCCGACCCTACCGCTACACGAATAATGGCAGCCGTTAGCCATCCTAAAAACAAAGGCGAAAGCGAGGTCGTTTGCAACAAGTCTCCAATTTGTTTGCTGACACCACTATCAACCAATATTTGTTTTAATGCCCCGGCGCCTCCAATGATCAACAGGATCATCGCTATTTCTTTAACGGCTTCTGCATACATACCCATAACCTTTTTTATACTTCTTCCATTCTTTGTGCCCAACGAAAAAGTGGCTACTGTTAAAGCAATCAGCATGACAATGGATGGTTCTGAAAAAAAAGAAATACCCTCATTAAATCTTGATGGAACAACAAAAGGAAGCAATGCTGTTACAATAAAAAGAACAACTGGTAAAAGAGCTGCGAAAAAGCTGGTAAAAACATTGGGCAATTGGTTAGCCGGCAATTCAACCGGTTGAAAAGTTTCCAGCGGAACTGAAATAATGTTTTTAAGCGTTCTTGAAAACAAAGGCCCGGCAAGAATAATGGTTGGAATGGCAATTGAAATTCCGTACAACATAGTAGTGCCCATATTAGCTCCAAACTGGTATACCAATGCCGAAGGTGAAGGATGCGGTGGCAAAAAGCCATGCGCTACGGACAAGGCTGCCAGCATGGGTATGCCCGTAGCAACAGCAGGAAGTTTATATTGATAGACCACAGAAAAAATAAGCGGCACCATTAAAACAAACCCGGTATTGTAAAAAAGCGGGATGCCAATAACGAAACCCACCAATGCCAAAGCCCACTGAATATTTTTCAATCCCACTTTTTGCATGATAAAAGAAGCTATTTGCTGCGCAGCACCGCTTTCTGCAATTAATTTTCCCAGCATGGCGCCGAGTACAATAATAATTACGTTAGCACCAAGAATATCTCCTATTCCTTTTTCAACCGATTTTGTTACAGCCATCAACGGAATGCCTAGAACCAATCCGGCAACGACAGAAACAAAAAGAAAAGCAAGAAAAGGATTAACCTTACAAACAGCAATCAGAATAACCAAACATAGTAATGCAAGAAAAACAATCAATAAAGACATGGCGTTTGCAGATGGGCTTGAGGCAATAAGATAAGGAATAAATAAATGCGGTAAATTATTACAATACCAAATGAGAAGTTCTTGACATTAAATGAACACAGAAACACTTAGAAAGATCCATTGCTGCAAACGAAAAAAGCTGCAGATCAAATTGCTGCAGCTTTATGTATAACAAAGTCAAAACCATTAAGTGGTAATTACTAATTTTTGAAGACTGCTTATGCCTTCATTCCCTCATCCATTTCTTTACGGGCATTAGTTTTGGCATCATTGAACTCACGCATGCCACGACCAACACCACGCATTAATTCCGGAATTTTTTTGGCGCCAAACAACAATAAAATTATTACCAGTATGATCAGAATTTCATTAAAACCTATAGGTCCCATAAAAATGTTTTTAAGAATAAGTAATCACATAGAGAACAAACGCGAAAGAATTTGACTCTTCGAAAGCCTAATGTTTACAAAAAGCAGAAGCTGCCGTTTTGCAGCTTCTACCGGCTTAGAACGGATTAGATTATAAACGGACCAACAATGGCCAGTACCTGATCTTTTGTAAGCGGTTCGTCAAACGCTTCAGAAGCCGCATTGGAGGAAATAGCCATTCCATTAATATTCCTGATCTGCACACCACCCTGCGTTGTATTCTCTTCACCTGCATATACAGCAGCAACACCGGGGATACCGCCGGCATCATTGCCTGTTATCCATGGCTTATTATCAGTAACGCCTTTAGCCTGGCGCAACCTGCGTATATAAGATGCATGCCGTGCTTCTACCGAATGAATTTGCAAAGCCGCGGTAAGAACATCATTGTTGCTGATAAGATTTCCTGCCTGCCCTTTGTAAGCACGAACACCTGTATCTTCAAAAGCCTGCGATACGGCTAACAGTGTATCATAGTTGGTAAAAACGCTTGCATAAGGACCGCTCATGCTTCCATCGCCTGCTGTAAAATCAAAATTGGCTGCGGTATAATTTACTGGTGTGCCGCCTAATGCCGTTATCGTTTGTTTCAGTGCACCAACATGTGCTACCTCGTGATCACGAATGAGTGTAAAGCCCGGTAAATCGGCAGCAGGAATGATACCCGAAGCAACCGCTTTTTTATAAAATTCCGATTCAAGAAATTCAAGTGTCAAAGCAAAATTTAAAACATCTACAATCGCTGTTGTAGATTGTCCGTACGCTTTTTTAAACATCGAGCCTAACATTAAGGGAAGCGACACGGCAGCCACCTTGCCGGCAAAGCCTGTAAAGCGCTTCAAAGCTTCTCTCCTGCCATCAAGCCTTTCATAAACTTCGGGATCTGTTTTTTCTATTTCGTTGACTATATTATAAATATTCATAAAAGCAATTTTAAGCGGTTGGTAAATTAGAAGCGTTCACTTTCGTTTTTAAATACGGACCGGCAATGGCCAACACTTCGTTTGGCGTTCGTGCCAGGTCAAGCCCGTTCATTACTACATCATTCGATGAAAATGAATTGGCGCTAAGCAGTTCACGTATCAAAGCTGCATGGCGGGCTTCTACCGAAACAATTTTTCCGGCAAGCAATAAGTTATTGCCATCGGTTAATAATTTACCGGCACCGTTATACGCCGACACACCAAGATCTTCAAAAGCTTTTGCCGTACCTAACACACTGTCTCTTTTACTAAAATCAATGGAGCTGAAATCCACCTCAAGCGCCGGTATCGCATTTCCGCCCAGCGCCGTTTTAAAAAATTCCCGATGAGCAATTTCATGATCCCTGATGTCAGTTAGATAACTGGTTTCTGCAGCTGTAATACCAGCGTACTGCGATTGTACAACCCTGGTATAAAAAGCAGCTTCCAACTGCTCCAGCGCATAAGCATAGTTCAAGATGCCGGCATCACCGCTGCCCAGATTAACGCCATTGTTGTTAGTGTTATCATCATCTTTACTGCATCCTATAAGGCCGCTGGCAGAACCAACTACAGCTATTGATGTTCCAAAAAGGCCGGCGAAGCGAATAAATTTCCTGCGGGATACTTTTGACAAAACAAGTTCTTCCGCAGGCGAAGATTCCTTTGATTTACCATTGATGATTTCCATGTTTAAAAATTAAAAGTGATCAATCAGATTCTCTCTTAAAGAAAAGTGTGGCTTACTTATTTACGAGAGAACCATAAACATGGATTTTGTCAACAGAAAAAAACTCAAATAAAAAATAAGTCGTTTAAAATGCAATTTGTGGAGAGATGATCAGTGATGGTTACTGTAAGCCTTAACGCGTTTGAAGCACCATATTGCCGGGTTCGTAGTTTTACGATAGGAATAGATAATATACTAAAGTATTTTTGCCACATTCGAATCACTAAAGAGCACCTTAACCGATGACCCAGGAGAAGCTTAGCCTGCAGGCTTTACAATCTATTATTCTTGCGGAAGACGATCCCGATGATCATGATTTTTTTACAGAAGCGCTGAATGAAATTTCTGCTTCCATGAAGTTGGTTACTGTAAAAAATGGTGAAGAACTAATGGAGCTGTTACACCATTTTTTACCTGATATTATTTTTCTTGACCTTGACATGCCTTATAAGAACGGGCTCGAATGCATTGCTGAAATCAGAGCTAATCACAAGCTTCAAAAAATTCCGGTTGTTGTTTTTTCAAGCACTACGCGGCCATCAAATATTGATACCGCTTATGAAATGGGTGCCGATCTTTTTTTCATTAAACCTTCGGTTTATAAAGACCTCGTTTCTTCTACAAAAGCCATTTTAAGCCTTGACTGGAAAGAACCTTCTGCTGTAAAAGAACAATATTGTATCAATGGCCGCTACGTGGCATTTATGTAAGATTTTTTTGGTACTGGCTTTTTGAATATCTATTGGACTTCTGTTGCGTCGCACTCTTCAACTATTACAATTCTACTGAACAAGCTGAGAGCCGTGAGCTATGAGCTTCGAGACTGAAAACAACAACAGCGTTATCATCTCTCAGCAAATCGCTTTTTGGAAGCAGGCTACGACAGTAGCCATATAGTTAAGGAAACTTATTAGCAGGAACTAAAACGGTATTAGCGACTACCTTCTTACTCCGTTACCGATGCATCTAATTTGCTTTTTACCCTTCTTCTGTAGTTGGTGAACATACTGTACCAGCGCAGTTTGAGTACCCCAAGAATTCCCTCTTTTACGATGCCTTTGCTCATCTTTGATTCACCATATTTACGATCTTCAAATTGGATAGGCACCTCTTTTAGCTTAAAGCCAAGCTTCCAGGCGGCAAATTTCATTTCTATCTGGAAGGCATAACCGACAAAGTGAATTTCATCAAGATTGATCGTTTCCAGCACTTCCTTTTTATAACACATAAAACCCGCAGTTTGATCACGCACGGGCATCCAAAGAATACTCCGGGTGTAAAGAGAACCGCCACGTGATAAAAATACACGATCCCAGGGCCAGTTTTTTATGCCGCCCCCTTTTACATAACGGGAACCGATAGCCACATCGGCGCCACCATTTTTGCAGGCATCGTACAATCTGGGAAGGTCGGTTGGGTTATGAGAAAAATCGGCATCCATTTCAAAAATGAAATTGTAGCCTCTTTTAATGCCCCACTTAAATCCATGAATATAAGCTGTGCCTAAACCAAGTTTGCCTTTTCTTTCTTCCAAAAAAACTGTGTCGTTGAATTGTAGCTGCAACCGGCGCACTATATCGGCGGTACCATCAGGAGAACCATCATCAATGACCAAAACATGAAAACCTTGCTGCAAATTATAGATAGCTTGCAGTATGGCCTCTATGTTCTCCTTTTCATTATAGGTTGGTATTATAACAAGCTTCTCCAACAGCGTTGTGGTTTATACTTTGTGGTTAATTACACGAATTAATACAAATTACACGAATTGTGTTACATCTTGAATTTATTGCATAGCAATTCCCATCATTTACTGCAATTGCTACAATCACTTCGAATCTTTGCTTTGGAATAAGTTGGATTTTTTTAACATGATGCGGGTGTACATCTCTGTAAGCTTTTGCTTAGTGTTCATTGGAAATTCTCCTTTCATCATCCAATCATAATATTGTGGTTCGGCTTTTAGTACGTCTGCCACCGGCCTGCCCTTATGTTTACCGAAATTAAAGATTTCCACTCCTTTGTCATCATAGATAAAACGGCGGGCAAAATCAATGATGGCATCTTCGCCAACAGCCTTAATAATGCTGTCAATATTATTGCCTAATTGCGGGTAACGCTCCACCTGTGCCTGCAAAATTTCGGCTGTGGCGCCGGCATCTACTTCTGCTCCATGAGCACCTTCTAAAGTTTTGTTGCAATAAAATTTATAGGCAGCAGATAGAGTTCGCTGCTCCATTTGATGAAATATCTTTTGTACATCCACCACCTTGCGGCTTTTCATATCGAAATCCACGTCGGCCCTGATAAATTCTTCCATCAGCAAAGGAATATCTAAACGATATGCGTTATAACATGCCAGGTCGCATCCATCTAAAAACTGTTTGATCTCCTGGGCCGCTTGTTTAAAGACAGGTGCATCTTTCACCATTTCGTCTGTAATGCCGTGAATATCGCTAATGGCCGGCGCAATAGGCATTTGGGGATTTAAGATTTTCCGTTTAATAGTGCGGTTACCATCCGGAAGCATTTTCACAATGGCAATTTCTACTATTCTGTCTGTGGTAACGTTGGTGCCTGTAGCTTCAATATCAATAACGGCAAGAGGCTTTTTTAACTGTAACATTTCAGCAATACTTAAAATGGGTAAAGGTAAAAGTTTTGTGTTGTTGTAGTGTAAATTTAATCGGCCGGTTGCACAATTCGTCTGGCGAAATCCTCTATATCCAATCCATCATAATTGCCTGAACTCATAAAAACGACAACAGCATTTTTATAGTTATTGCTATACAGCCAGTCCTGGAGTTCCTGTCTCTGGTTCAATACCGCCAGGTTATCTTTTGCAAAGCCTTCTGTCACCGCTGCTTTTGAAAGTTCGGGCATGCGTTTTAGGTCCAGTGCATGCTTACTATAAAAAACAGCCGGCCAATCTGCCTGTTCCATTACACCTTTATATTCTTTCATAAACGCTTCGTTCAGGCTACTGTAAGTATGCAGTTCCAAAACAGCGATCAAAATTTTATCGGGAAATTGATTTTTCAAAGCCTCGATGGTTGCTTTCACTTTGGAAGGCGCATGAGCAAAATCTCTGTAAAAGATCGTGTTTTCATTTCTTGCCAATAATTCCAGCCTTTTTGCAGCACCGGTAAATGTACTGATAGCTTTTGCAAAGTCGGATGATGAAATAGCAAGCTGTTGGCACACCAACCAGGCTGCCTGCATGTTCAATAAATTGTGATTGCCAAAAACCTTCAGGCTTGTTTCACTGCCATCCACTTTTACTTTGGTTATCCCTTCTTCAATGCTGTGCTGCGGCACGTTATAAGGGTGATAATGAATGCCGGTTCTTGCATGTGTTTCCACCAGTTCTTTTAAAATGCTATCGGTATCGTTGTAAATTAAGTGACCGCCTTCTTCAATCTTATCAATAAATATTTTGAATTGCTCCAGGTAATTTTCAAAAGTGGGGAATACGTTGATGTGATCCCATGCGATACCTGTGATGATGGCTATATGCGGAAAAAGAAAATGAAACTTGGGACGTTTTTCAATAACGCTGGCAGGGTATTCATCGCCTTCGCAAACAATCACAGGCGCATCGGTTATTTTTACCGATTGATCAAAGCCCTGCAACCTGGCTCCTACTAAATAATCAAAATCTTTCCCCGTTTCTTTCAGTACATGCATGATCATAGAAGTGGTAGTTGTTTTTCCATGGCTGCCACCCACTACAATTCTTGTTTTGTTTTTACTCTCCTGGAAAATATATTCCGGAAAAGAATAAATAGGAATGCCAAGTTCTTTTGCTTTTAAAAGCTCCGGATTATCGGCCTTGGCATGCATGCCTAAAATCACCGCATCCAAAGACGGGTCAATTTTTTCAGTATCCCACCCGATGGCTTCCGGCAAAATACCCTCTTTGGCAAGATTGCTTTTGGCTGGTTCAAATATTTCATCATCGCTGCCCGTAACCTGGTATCCCTTTCGCTTTAAAGCAATAGCCAATTGGTGCATTACGCTGCCGCCTATAGAGGTAAAATGGATCTTCATTCGAGGGTTCTAATTTTTATAATAAAAATGGCCATAGCCTGAAGAATCGCATGGGAGCACATTTGGCCGTTTTAAAGGCTTTTGGAGATGGCTTTTAATTAAGGATTTCATGGCTATATTTGCATAATATCCGGCAAATTAAGCCGTTTTAATCCAAACATGTTTATTATGAAAAACAAAACTTTTTACCTTACACTACTGCTTGTAACCAGCCTCATCTTTGTTTCCTGTGCATCTCGCAGGGGTTATGGATGCCCGGCAACTGCTTCTGTTAAAAACGCAATCGTTGAAAAAAATAAAGTTTAAAATTTAAAATTTGTCGTGTATGCATTGGATTCATCTAACCGATGAAGAGCAGTTGAAACAAATCGTTACAAAATCACAAAACAGGCCCCAGGTAATTTTTAAACACAGCACCCGCTGCTCTATCAGTTCTGTAGCATTGCAACGCCTGCAAAAAGTAGCGCAGCCTGCAGACATAGATTTTTATTTCCTGGACCTGCTTTCTTACAGAAGCTTATCTAACAAAATATCGGAAACGTTCAACGTTTATCACGAATCGCCACAGGTATTGGTAATTAAAGACGGCGACTGTATTTATGACGAAAGTCATTTAAGCATTTCTATGAATGAGATCATAGAAAGTGCACATGCCGCGTAGCCGGTTTTTAGTTTGAGGTTTGGAGTTTATAGTTTCGTACAGTTATAAATGCATTTGCTTCGGTTGCTTCGTTAACATTCAAGTTTTGTTCGCTGTTAGTGTACGCAATAGAATGAAGAAAACAGGTTTCATTTCAGGCATTTAACTTCAAACTACAAACCATAAACTTCAAACAGTTTTATCCTTAGCTTTGTTTTCCTTAAACTTATTGACCATGGTACGTAATGCAACTGCCGTTTGGAACGGCTCTGGAAAGGAAGGCAATGGAAAAGTAACTACACAAAGTTCGGTTTTGAACGGAACACAGTATTCCTACAAATCACGTTTTGAAGAAGGCACAGGAACCAACCCTGAAGAATTAGTAGCAGCAGCGCATGCTGGTTGTTTCACAATGAAACTAAGCTTTGTTTTGGGCGAAGCCGGCTTCACGCCGGAAAACCTTGAAACCAAATGCGAAATTACTTTGGAGAGTGGCGCCATCACCAAATCTCACCTCACCGTAAAAGGCAAAGTGCCGGGCATCAGCAAAGAAAAATTTGACGAATGTGTAAAAGACGCTGAAAAAAATTGTCCAATTTCTAAGCTGTTGAATACAGCCATTTCTTCCGAAGCAAGCCTCGTGTAAAATCTTTTTGCCGGAGAGATCTTGTATCAATAATCTTACGGTCTTTCCGGCATTTTTATTTCCTTTTATAGAAATACAGATTCACGCTGCTACCAAAACCTTTTTCGCTTAGCGTATAAAAGCCGCTATTATCATTGGCAAAGCTGATGCCTTCACCCTGTGGCTCCAATTTATAAGGAAGGGTCGTATAACTTTTTTGTAAAGCCTGCGCTATCGTTTCACTACCATTTTTTTCATAATGAAAAAGCGCAGGATACGTTTTGATAATGATTTCCTTTCCATCCACTGAAATGGCAGCGCTGACTACGCCGCTGTATGGCAAAGAACCTGTTGCTGTAACTGTGTTTAAAGCCGTAGTGGAATAAGGGTAAGCAAGTTTGTAGACCTTAGAGGTATTGTCTCTTTTGGTGATAATGTAAATGTCTTTCGATGCTGCATCTACCAAAAAAGCTTCGGCATCATGCGGACCATCAGGATATTTGAAACGGATATGTTCCATATTTTTTACAGTATCAACCGTTGCCAAAGGTTCAGGAAATTTATAAAAACCATATTCTGTGTAAGCTAAATTATTATCGCCTGTTTCGGCAATGTAAATGTCGTTGCCTGATAAAGCCATGTCTTCCCAATCCCGGTTGGTAGCGTCTTTTATGTAAACTTTTTTGGCAACCGTTCCGTCATGGCCAATCAAATATATCTGTGCTGGGTTGCCACTATCTTCTTCTCCCCACAAATAACCCGGATTCATTTTACTGTCGGCGATGCCGGATATCTCATTTATCATTGGATTGAGCGTTTTCCCTGTTGGCAGAGAATCAAAAAGCAATCGGGTGCCAATGGCAGAAGAATTTTTGCTGCACGATGAAAAAGAAACCAATTGAAAATAAGTGGTCATTACGATCAACAACTTTACGGGCATGTATTTTTTCAAACAATAACAGAAGCGCTTCATTCTTGAAAAATACATTCTTATCTGCAACTTTCCTCCAACACCAGTTTTGCAGTGAATGTCCGATGAAAAAATACTAAGGAGTTTTACTTAAGCATTCAAAAAATATTTTTTGTACATTTCAACAGACCCTAATTTGCCCAAAGCTAAACCTGTGACATGGAATTTGACGCAACCATACAAGGAGTACACTACAATTTCAACTTCATCAACAGCAGTTCTGTTCTTATTTCAGGACATGATGCTGAATACATTTTGTATAAAACACAGCAATGGCATTGTGCCGATGCAATAAAACCAGCCTTGCTTAAAAGTCTTGGCAACGCTATAGAAGATCATTTAAAAGTGAGGTCTTATTAAACCTTGATAGATTTTTATTTTGCAGAAGAACCTGTAATTACGAAAATCAATAAGGGCAACTTATAAATATTTATACACGCTGTTTTTATATTCGCTCAGTGTATCCAGCGTTGTTAGCTCATCAAATTTTTGGGTTACGCCATTAGCCTGCCTGCGCACCAATAGCACCGGCTCACCATTTACAATGGTGCTTTTAGCCTTTTCAAAAATTTGATCCAACTCTTTTATGTTGCTTATCATTTGCAGCTCTTCAATCTGAGTTACGTTAATTACGTATTCTTTCATCACACGAATTAAAATGAATTATGTGTACCAAAATCATTCACAGTAAATATTTTCTGCACCAACCTTTATGACTACCAGGCTTTTGTTTTCCCCGGCAATTATTCCCATTCTATACGTTTTGTAAGTTATTGAGCAAGATGAACCACATAAGAAAAGGCATTCCATATACTTCAAGATATGGAATGCCAATTATTTTTTCTTACACATTACATGGCTTTAAAAAGCCTCAGTGTATCTTTTTATAGTCCTCTTATTTAGCAGCGCCAAACTGGTAGAACAATCCAATATGCAATACACGGTTTTTTAACTCAGGACCATTGTTCGCACTGTTATTTCCACCGCCATCTTCCAGCACGTTTGACAAGCCATAATTATAACGGGCACCAACACCTAAGCCAATTCTTGACATGTAACCTATGCCTCCGGCCGCAGCAATATCAAAATTGTCAAAGTCATCTTTGTTGCTTACATCAGTAGTGCCATTGTCCTGTGTGGCCCTGAAGAGATAAGAAACTTGCGGACCCAGCTCCACATAAAATCCCGGTGTTGACCTCCACTGTAGCATTATAGGTAGTGATATATAATGCATGTCCTGTTCATACCGTTGAGTTCCTCCAAGCGTAGAAGTTTCTGAAAGCTTTCCGCCATATCCATTGTATAATAGTTCAGGTTGAACAGCCATTCCGCCAGAACCAACAGGAATATTTACAAGGAAACCACCTCCCATTGAAGTTTTAGTATTGGAGTTGATACCCGGAGCTTCATCCACATTTAATTTTGCTATGTTCACACCTGCTTTAATGCCAAACCGAACCGCCCTTGCCATGTCCGTTCTTAACTTGGGCTGATCTTGCGAAAATGCAGCCGCTGATACACATAAACTCAATACAATAAAACTGATCTTTTTCATAAGTTAATATTTAAGGTTGCCCCATTTATGCAAAAAAGAGGCCGCAAATTGCAGCCTCTTCATTTTTATTTGAAAATAATTTATCTCGACTTTGCCTTATGGTTGTTGTCGAACATGTAAAACAATCCAATTTGAATTACACCATTCTTAAGTGTATTACTTCCGTTCTTATTAAAATTGGTCAGACCAAGATTATAACGGCCATCAACGCCTAAACCTGAGTAGGTCAAATATCCCAGGCCAAAAGACCAGGAAACATCAGTGCTTTTAAAATCATCTGATGTAAAAAAGTTGGTCTGCTGTCCATTCACTTTGTCATTTACATCAATTAAAAAACCAAGCTGCGGACCGGTTTGTAATCTGAATCCGTTATCAAACATATACTGTACAAGCACAGGAATGTTGATGTAATTCAGATGCAGGCTGTGCTCCTCGCCCTGGCTGATCGTGTATTTTGCACCTTGCCCCGAAAATACTACTTCGGGTTGAATAGCCCATTCAGGACTTAAGTGAATGTGTGCCAAACCTCCGGCATTTAATCCAAGTAAAGAATTCCAATCGGCTCCTGTAGCATTATTGTTAATGGTAGAAATATTTAATCCTGCCTTTAATCCAAATTTTGCTGATTGTGCATAAACAATAGAACCGGTGGCTAAAATCAAAACTAACAAACTGATCTTTTTCATAGTAGGTTATTTATTGCTGAACTTAAGCAAAAAGAAGGCCGCAATTTGCGGTTAATGGTTCATGTTATAAAAATAAAGAGCCGACAATTATCAGCTCTTTAAAAATCTATTATCATTTAAGGAGAATTATCTGCCCAAAGTAAAATTATACCCTACATGGAAAACAAAAATTCCTTTGGATCCGGACTGCGTTGTATTAAAAAAACGAACACCTAGATCAAACCCGCCTTCGGTGATATACCCGGCACCGACAGCATAAGCAAAGGCAAGTTTGGTTTTACTGTCAGATTCATTACCCACTGTTGCTTTATTAGTGTTGATGCTAAGACCTGCCTCCGGCTCAAAATAGAAAGCATTAAAGTGTTGCCTGTACCCTACCAGCAA
>JBQCHB010000343.1:0-7771 GCA_051955075.1 Flavisolibacter sp. | reverse complement strand
CGGTTACCGTTCCTTCCTTTACGAAGGCAGGCTTTAAAGAAGCTAATTTTTCCAATGATGTTTTGCGTGGGTGTTCATCGGTATCTATAAATTTTCTAGCGCCTTTCTCTCCTTCCACTTCAACAGGAACAATTTCATCTTTCCACTTACCCGCTTCCAAAGCGGCAAAATATTTTTCCTGCGAAGCCAGGGCAAAAGCATCCTGTGCTTCTCTGCTGATGTGCCATTGCTTTGCTACATTTTCAGCCGTTTCGCCCATACTGTAGGGATAATGTACCTCTTTCAGTTTGTTGTTAACAAACCGCCAGCCCAGCGTTGTGTCATATACTTCAGCAGTGCGTTGAAAGGGCGAGGTTGATTTGGGCATTACAAAAGGGGCACGGCTCATGCTTTCCACCCCGCAGGCAATGACTACTTCCGCGTCTTCGCACATAATTTGTCTTGCTGCATCCATAATAGCCTGCAGACCCGAGGCACATAACCGGTTTACGGTATTGCCTGCAACCGTTACCGGCAAACCTGCCAGCAAAGCGGCCATGCGGGCCACATTGCGGTTGTCTTCACCAGCCTGGTTAGCATCGCCTGCAATTACATCTTCAATACAGGAGTGATCCACTGTTTTGTTTCTTGCCAGTAATTCTTTAATGACATGTGCCAGCAAATCATCAGGACGAACAGTGCTTAACACACCTCCATACCTTCCTATCGGCGTTCGCACAGCATCTATAACAAATACATCTCTCATCTTACCATATTTGAATTAATAAGCAACAATAAAGAAGTTTGAAGTAAATATGCTTTACTGCCCTCTTCCCTTGAATGCTTAGCTTGTTAAAGAGTTTGCAAGATACAGTGAAGGCTTCATTCCAGGCCTGCTTTGATTTATCTTTGCACGATGGCTGAGACAGCAACAATAAAAGCTAAAGGAAATAAAAACATCCGGCAATTAAGCCTGCAGGATTTAGAGATTTTTTTTGAATCCATGGGCGAAAAAAAATTTCGTACCAAACAGGTTTGGGAATGGCTTTGGCAAAAGCATGCACACAGTTTTGCCGATATGACCAATTTAAGTAAAGAACTTCGCCAAAAGCTGGGTGAGAATTTTTCATTACCTGCTTTGTCTGTTGACGCCACACAATACAGTGCTGACGGCACCATAAAATCACGTTTTAAAACGCATGAAGGCCATTTATGCGAAGGTGTTTTGATTCCAACAGAAAGCCGCTACACGGCCTGTGTTTCTTCGCAGATTGGCTGCTCGTTAAGCTGTAAATTTTGCGCCACTGGCTATATAGAAAGAAAACGCAATCTCGATTTTGATGAGATTTATGATGAAGTGGTTTTGTTAAATCAACAGTGCGAAAAAATTTACGATAAAAAGCTGAGCAATATTGTTTTTATGGGAATGGGCGAACCATTACTGAACTATAAAAATGTATTAAGGGCTATTGAAAAAATTACAGCTGAGGACGGATTGGCTATGAGCCCCCGCCGCATTACCGTATCTACAGCAGGTGTTGCTAAAATGATCAAACAATTGGGAGATGATAAAGTAAAATTCAAACTGGCTTTATCGCTTCATGCTGCCAACGATCAAAAGCGCCACGAGATTATGCCTATCAACGATACCAATAACATTCAATCGTTGGTGGAAGCACTGAATTATTTTTATAAACAAACAAAGAACGAGATCACATTTGAATACATTCTCTTCAAAAACTTCAATGACTCATTGAAAGATGCAGATGAGCTGATAAAACTGTATCGCCAGGTACCTGCCGACCTGATCAATTTAATTGAATATAATCCAATTGATGCCGCCAAATTTGAAAAGCCTGATGAGGCAAAGGCTGAAGCGTTTATGAACTATTTGGCCAAACATAAAGTAAATGCCCGTCTGCGCCGCAGTCGTGGTAAAGACATTGATGCAGCCTGCGGACAATTGGCGAATAAAACCGTCTGAACAAGACCTTGATCAATTTCTGAGAAGATCAAATCCTTACTTTAAGAGTCTTCAAATAATGAAGGCTTTTTATTTTCTAATAATCGAATTATTCCACTTAAATCCGCTTCGAACATTTTTCCCTTCAGACAATTAACCATAATTAACCTATACTGCTTAAACCACGCATTTCAACCGCGGTCTGTACTACATCAATTTTAAAAAGAAAAAAATCTATGAAAAAAATTATTACTGGTGCTTTTGTTTTAGCCCTGTCAATTGGTGCAGCTCAAGCCCAAACCACTTCCACAGATACAGGCAAGGATCATAAAAAGGAACACAAAATGCGCAGTTTTGATAAGCTTAACCTTACAGCGGATCAAAAAGCAAAAATGAAATCCTTACACGAAGAGCAAAAAAGCGAAATGGAAGCGTTAAAGAAAAATGGCTCCGTTACGAAAGAGCAGAAAATGGCGTTGCATAAAAAATACCAGGATCAAATGCAGGCGATTTTAACTGCCGATCAAAAAGCACAATTGGCTAAAATAAAGGAGGAAAGAAAAGCAGCCGGCAAAACCGCCGATTTTAAAAAAGGCCATCGCTTCAACAAAAAAGCAGCCGCCGATAGCACAAGAATGGGTAGAAAAGGCGATTTCAAACGCGGCGCTGATTTTCAAAAAGAACTGAACCTTACACAAGATCAAAAAGACAAAATGGCTAAAATCAGAACCGATTTCAAAAGCCAGTTTGAAACCCTGCGCAATGACAATAGTTTGTCAAAAGAAGACAAACAAACCAAAATGCGTGAGTTGATGAAGGCACAACAGGAGCAAATGAAAACTGTTTTAACAAAAGAGCAAATTGAAAAGATGCAGTCTTTAAGAAAAGAGCATTTAGATAAAAAAACAAAATAACGATTTCACCCTAATAGAAAACAAAAGACCGTGTGCTGCACGGTCTTTTCTATTTTTGCAACATGAAGAAACAATCAGGATTTGAGAAGTTCATGTCGAAAGAAAAGAAAGGCGCTGCCAAAAAAGAACAGTTTAGGCAGGAGAAAAAGCAATTGACAAAAGAACGTAAAGATTTTTTTGAAAAGAAAAGAGCAGAAGCAAGAGGCGCCACAACACCAGCCGAACGAACGCCTCAAAAGCCTGTTATTACAAGGGCAGTGGAAGAGAAAATGCCTCTAAATAAATATATTGCCCATAGCGGTGTTTGCTCAAGAAGAGACGCTGTCGATATTATCAAAAGTGGAAAAATAAAAGTAAACGGAGAAGTAATTACAGAACCGGGACATAAAATTTCTCCCAAAGATGCCGTTGTCTTTAGCGGTAAAAAATTGTCCCCTGTTCAGAACCTTGTTTATATTTTAATGAACAAACCAAAAGATTACCTTACTACAACAGAAGATGATAAAGGCCGTAAAACTGTTCTCGACCTGATTAAAAACGCCACCAAAGAAAAAGTGTATCCGGTAGGAAGACTCGACAGAAATACATCCGGCGTTTTACTGCTTACCAATGATGGCGAGCTAACGCAAAAGCTTACACACCCCAGCAACGAAATAAAAAAGATTTATGCCGTTACACTTGATAAGCCATTGACCAAACAACATTTTGATGAAATATTAAGAGGTGTGCCTTTGGAAGACGGGATGGCACACGTAGATACATTAGGTTATACTGATACTGCAGATAAAACTCAAATCGGTGTAGAAATTCACAGCGGCCGCAACCGCATTGTTCGCCGTCTTTTTGAGCACTTTGGTTACGATGTAAAAAATCTTGACAGGGTAACATTTGCAGGGCTCACAAAGAAAAATGTGCAAAGAGGCAAGTGGCGTTTTTTGACCGAGAAAGAAGTAAGAGATCTAAAATATTTTAAGAAAGGGAAATGACGAAAGTGAGACGTGAAACGTCAGACGTGAAAAAGCAATTCTAAATCCAACCGCTACTCTTTACAACAAAAATTATTAATGCAGCCAAAAATAGAAGATCACATTGTTTTTGAAAATGAAAACCTGGTAGCCATCAACAAACCTTCAGGTTTATTGACCATCCCCGACCGCGAAGGAAAAGACATTTCATTAAAACAATTATTAAAGAATAGATATGGTGAAATATTTACTGTACACAGGCTTGATAAGGATACAAGCGGTCTGGTAGTTTTTGCCAAAGACGAACAATGGCACAAGCATCTTTCACAGCAGTTTGAAACAAGGGAAACAACAAAAATTTACAACGGCCTTGTCCTGGGTGCGCCATTTGAGGCTTCTGGAACAATTAACGAACCCATTGCGGAACATCCAACAAAAAGAGGCCTGATGACCGTTTATAAAAAAGGAAAAGAAAGTGTTACTGAATATGAAGTGGTGCAAAAGTTCCGTTTGTACTCGTGGATGCAATTTAAAATTCTTACCGGCCGTACGCATCAAATTCGTGTGCACATGAAGTTTCTCGGCCACCCTGTTGTTTGCGATGAATTATACGGCGATGGCAAACCAGTATTTATTTCACAATTAAAAAGCAGGTATAATCTTTCAAAATCAGAGGAAGAAGAAAGACCACTTTTAAATCGGCTGGCATTACATTCCTTTCAACTAAGTTTTACGGGAATAAATGGAGAAGCATTCAATTTAGAAGCCCCACTCCCAAAAGATTTGCGGGCAACACTCAATCAATTAAAAAAACTATCGGTTTGACCGTCACATTAATTTCCTAGCGGATTTATTAAAAAGTAAAAGAGCCTTCAAATTATTTGAAGGCTCTTTTTATATAGTGAGGTTTTAATCTTTTCATAAATCTTAAAATCCACCCAAATCCACGTTCAGGTGATTAAGGTGCCGGCGTATATCTCAAATAAGGTTTTACCACCTTCACGCCTTTCGGAAATTTCTTAACCGCATCTTCTGTTGAAATGGAAGGCGATATGATCACATCTTCGCCATTCTTCCAGTCGGCAGGTGTAGATACACTGTGGTTAGCCGTTAATTGCAAAGAATCAATCACACGCAACACTTCAAAAAAGTTTCTTCCGGTTGACGCAGGATAAGTGATCATTAATTTAACCGCTTTGTCAGGGCCAATAACAAACAAAGAACGCACAGTAGCAGTAGCCGATGCATTGGGATGAATCATATCATACAACGTAGCCACTTCCCTGCTTTCATCAGCAATGATGGGAAAATCAACACTGCAATTTTGCGTTTCGTTAATATCCTTAACCCAGCCATGATGCCGTTCCAAGGGATCAACACTAACAGCCAACACTTTTACATTGCGTTTGGCAAATTCTTCTTTCAGCAATGCGGTTCTTCCCAATTCGGTAGTGCAAACCGGTGTAAAATCGGCTGGATGTGAAAATAAAACGCCCCAGCTGTCGCCAAGAAATTCGTAAAAATCAATTTCCCCTTCGGTTGTCTTTGCTTTGAAATTAGGGGCTTTGTCGCCTAAACGTAAGCTCATAAAAAAATTTTGGGTTAAAAAATAATTTACTCTGAAATCACAATCTCATAATCGATACGTGAATTTTTTCTAAGCATAGCAGCAACCCCGCAATATTTTTCAAGAGAAAGTTCAATCGCTTTTTTTACCTTATCATAATTCTCTTTACCGGTCGTGATTCGATACGTTAAGGTAATAAATTTAAAAACTTTTGGTGGCTCGTCCGTTTGTTCTGCCACGGCATCTATTTGCAAATCAGCAAAAGGCACACGCATTTTTTCAAGAATATCCACCACATCCACACCCGTGCAACCAGCCAGCCCGCTTAATAAAAGTGCCTTCGGACTAAATCCATTTTTTGCATCAATGTCAATTTTTGAGTGGTGTTGCAAGCTTTCAAAAGCATGAGCCGTTTTCCAAATAGTGGTTGTCTTCATTAATTAAATTATTTCGAATTGCACGAATTTACTGTTGTGATTAATAGCTTTTGTTGATGTTTGTCATGCACTTAACTACATTGCTACTGAGCCTGCCGAAGTATCAGCAATGTTCGCTCATTCCTTAACAGCATCAACCTTCTTCCAAGTCTTTCAAACTATGTTTTTCATTTTGCAAAGCGTTGTCCAGTGTCCAGTCTACAGTTTTTTTAAAACTATGCTGCCTTACCGGGCAATCCATTTTTTTACAAATATGGCACTGAAAATAAAGACAACCGTCGCTATGTACAAATAGCTCCAGCGACTCGCCAAAATTACTCCGTATCAATTTAGCCAATTCATCTATTTCGTGATGCGCCTGGTGAATATTGAAATACCAGGGAACTGTTAAGTGACAATCTAAGTGCAAAACATTTCCATATTTGATCACACGCAGGTTGTGCAGATCGATCCAGTTATCTCTCCGGTTTTTTTCTAAAACATCTACCATCTTCTCTAACAAAATCAAATCAGCTTCGTCCATGATGCCTGCAAGAGAGGCTCTCACTATTTTATATCCTGTATAAACAATGAACAATCCAAAAGCAATAGCTACCGCTCCATCAATCCATAAATAATGTGTAAGGGAAATTAAGATCAGCCCGGCAATAATGCCTGCCGTGGAATAAGTATCGGTTTGTAAATGTTTACCGCTTGCAATCAGCGCCAGCGAATTATTTTTCTTTCCCTGCCTTAATGAAATATAACCCAGCACCCAGTTAATGACAGCCGTACCACCAATGAGGTAAATTCCCACATCCAACTTTTGAATAGTAACCTGCAGGTCGGCGATCTCCCGCTCGATCTCGGCGGCCTCGTCGATGATGCGCTGACGCTCCAGCGCGGCCAGGCGGCGCAGCTGCAGGTCCAGGATCGCGATCGCCTGGATCTCGTCGATCTCGAGCAGCTCCATCAGGCCGGTGCGCGCCTCGTCGGCCGAGGGCGACTGGCGGATGAGCGCGATCACCGCGTCGAGCTGGTCGAGCGCCTTGAGGTAGCCGCGCAGGATGTGAGCGCGCTCCTCCTTCTTGCGCAGGCGGTAGCGGGTGCGCCGGACGATGACCTCGACCTGGTGCTCGACGTAGTGCGTGACGAACTGGTCGATGCGCAGCGTGCGCGGCACGCCGTCGACGATCGCCAGCATGTTCGCGCCGAACGTCGTCTGCAGCTGGGTGTGCTTGAACAGGTTGTTCAGCACGACCTTGGCGACGGCGTCGCGGCTGAGCGTGATGACGATGCGCATGCCGATGCGGTCGGACGACTCGTTGTGGATCGCCCGGATGCCGTTGATCTTGCCTTCCTTGACCAGGGAGGCGATCGACTCGACGAGGTTGTCGGGGTTGACCTGGTAGGGCAGCTCGGTGACGACGAGGATCGTCGCGCCCTTGTGGTCCTCCTCGACGTTGACCACGGCACGCATGCGGATCGAGCCGCGCCCGGTGCGGTAGGCGTCCTCGATGCCGTCGCGGCCGACGATCAGGCCGTGGGTCGGGAAATCCGGGCCCGGGATGAGCTTGAGCAGCTCCTCGTCGCTCGCGTCCGGGTGGTCGAGGGCCCAGGACACGCCGGCGGCGACCTCGCGCAGGTTGTGCGGCGGGATGCGGGTGGCCATGCCGACCGCGATGCCCTCGGAGCCGTTGACCAGCAGGTTCGGGATGCGCGCGGGCAGGATGACCGGCTCGGTGGTGTTGCCGGCGTAGTTGGGGACGAAGTCGACGGTCTCCTCGTCGATGTCCCGCAGCATCTCCATCGCGAGGTTCTGCAGCCGGCACTCGGTGTACCGGTACGCGGCGGCCGGGTCGTTGCCCGGCGAGCCGAAGTTGCCCTGCGGGTCGATGAGCGGGTAGCGCAGCGACCACGGCTGGGCCATGCGCACCAGGGCGTCGTAGAGGGCGGAGTCGCCGTGC
>JBQCHB010000342.1:0-6663 GCA_051955075.1 Flavisolibacter sp. | reverse complement strand
AAAGTTGAAACAATATATAAGCGGGCATGAAAAATGAATACGTAAATAACACGGATTAAGTTCACAGTAAATATCATTTGCTCATTCCAATAATTCTCGACATAAAAAACAAAAACAATAAATAGCAGTCAAAAAATTTTCTTACGTAATGAAACAAAAACCTCTGGCACAAAACGGTATTCCTATTTCGGTTTCTTTAGATCAAACAATTAACGAGCAGGATGGAAACCCCATCATTTCGGCAGATAAAAGCAGGCTTTTGTTTATTTCCCTATTGGCTGTTATTGTTGGCATATGCATCAGTTTTATTGCCAAGTTTTTGGTTTACCTCATTAATCTAATTGTCAATCTTTCTTTTCATCACCAATTTTCTTTTGAGGCAGCAAGTCCGGCTACAAACACTTATGGCCTTTGGGTGATTATTGTGCCTGCTATTGGTGGCGTTATTGTTGGCCTGATGGCATTGTATGGATCAAAGGCCATTCGTGGCCACGGCATACCCGAAGCCATGGAGCAAATATTGACCAATCAAAGTAAGATCAGGCCTTCTATTACTTATTTGAAACCTATTTCTTCTGCCGTGTCCATCGGTACAGGCGGGCCTTTTGGTGCTGAAGGTCCTATCATTGCTACCGGCGGCGCATTAGGATCCACGCTTGGACAGTTACTAAGAATAAGTTCTTACGAGAGAAAAATATTATTGGCTGCAGGTGCCACGGCAGGTATGTCGGCCATTTTTGGAAGCCCCATTGCTGCTATTTTTTTGGCTATTGAATTGTTGTTGTTTGAATTTTCTCCCCGATCTATCATACCTGTTGCTTTAGCTTGTATCACAGGCTCAGCAGGCCATCATCTGTTGTTTGAGGCCGGGCCGGTTTTTCCCATGCCTTTTGTTGAAATGCCAACCAATACAGCATTGGCGGCATACAGCGTTATTGGTTTATTGATAGGCCTTCTATCTGCCGGTATTACCAAGATCGTTTATTTTATTGAAGACGGTTTTGAAAAGTTGCCCATTCACTGGATGTGGTGGCCGGCTATTGGTGGAATAGTAGTGGGAATTGTAGGCTATTTTGCTCCGCGAACATTGGGTGTCGGTTATGACAACATTACAGATATTCTTTCCGGTAAAGAGACTATGCAAATTGTTTTATCGCTTTGCATCATGAAATTTATTTCCTGGGCTGTGGCTTTGGGTAGCGGCACATCTGGTGGAACACTGGCACCTTTATTGACCATTGGTGGCGCTGCCGGAACTTTATTGGGTATGGCTACCATTGCGTTGTTTCCAAACGCAGGTCTTACATTGCCATTGGCGGCATTAATTGGCATGTCAGCCATGTTTGCCGGCGCCTCAAGAGCTTTACTTACTTCCATCATATTCGCTATAGAAACTACAGGACAAGCTAACGCTTTATTGCCTTTGCTGGCGGCCTGTATCGGATCTTATGTTGTGTCTTTCTTGCTGATGGAAAATACCATCATGACAGAAAAAATTGCCCGTCGCGGCGTAAAGACACCGCATTCATACGAGCCTGATATCTTAGATAAGATTACGGTGCAGCAGGTAACAAAAGAAAATGGAACTGTTCTTGGTTACGATACAACTATTGCGGAAGTGAGGGAGTGGTTGCAAAATGCAAAAGTGCAGCAATGCAGTTATTATATAGTTGCCAATAAAGAAGGCGGGTTCAAAGGAATTGTCAGTTCTTCCAATATCTTCAGCATGCATCATCCAATAACCAATACTGTTGGAACACTCATCAAAAGAAAACCGGTTGCCATTACCAATGCCGATACCTTAAAAACTGCTGTGGAAATGATGGCCAGGGAAAACGTTGATGTGTTGCCCGTTATTTCTTATAATGACAATAAAATCGTCGGCATTCTTTCTTACAAGGATATTTTATCTTCTTACAGGCATGGGCTGGATGAACACGAAGAAAGCGTAGCTATTTCATTGAAGCGCCGGACACTGAAAATCCTGGTGCATGGAAAAAAACGCCTGGCTGTTTTAAAAGATAAAAGGAAAGAGGAGTAGGTAAATAAGCATTATCGCAATTTTAGTTGAAAAATTGTACGCTTCATTTTTATTTCCGGTTTGCCATTTATAAAGTCATTGACAGGAAAATGAAATGTCTCTTTCTATTCCGTAATAAGCCTAATTTTATAAGGCAAACGATATGCTATGCCTTTTCATCGCAACTTTATTTACTGGATAGACAAGCGGAAATGGAAGTATGTATTTCTGCTTGCCACTCTTGAACTTTCCGGAAAAAGCAGTAATTGATAAGACAGGGGTTTAACAACTTCAAACCTCAAACTCCAAACCTCAAACTTTTCTCATGCCATATTATCATAAATTAGGAGACATCCCTCACAAACGTCACACGCAATTTCGCAAGCCGGATGGTGGCTTGTATTCCGAACAATTATTTTCCACTGAAGGCTTCTCCAACGACTCCTCTTTGCTGTATCATATCAATCCGCCAACCCAAATTATTAAAACGGAAAAGCCTGTTAACATTGCACCACAAATTGCAGAAGAAAAAATGTTGAGCCATCGCAGCTTTGAAGGCTTTAATATTAAACCGGCGAAAGATTTTTTAGAAAGTCGCGTACCGGTTCTGGTAAATAATGATGTGCATATTGTGCTGGCTGCGCCAAAAGAAAGTCTTACGGATTACTTCTACAAAAACGCAGATGCCGATGAGATGATTTTTGTACACGAAGGAAGTGGCATATTAAAAACCATGTACGGAGAAATTACGTTCGGCTACGGCGATTACCTGGTAATTCCAAGAGGCACTATTTATCAGATTCATTTTAATGAAGAAAACAACCGGTTATTTATTGTTGAATCATTCAGTCCTATTCGCTTTCCCAAAAAGTACTTAAGCAAATATGGCCAATTGCTCGAACATTCGCCTTATTGCGAAAGAGATATCCGTGCACCGCAAAATTTAGTGACACACGATGAAAAGGGCGATTTTAAGGTAAGGACTAAAAAGAAAGGCGTATTGTACAACATTCACTATGCGTCTCATCCTTTTGACGTGGTGGGTTGGGATGGATGCTGTTATCCTTTTGCTTTTTCCATTCATGATTTTGAACCCATAACAGGCCGTGTGCACCAGCCACCGCCGGTACATCAAACTTTTGAAGCCAACAATTTCGTGGTTTGCAGTTTTGTACCCAGGCTTTTCGATTACCATCCTCAATCCATTCCTGCGCCGTACAATCATAGTAACATTGACAGTGATGAATTGCTGTATTATGTTGACGGCGATTTTATGAGCCGCAAAAATGTTACGAGAGGGATGATCACACTGCATCCCGCAGGCATTCCGCACGGACCACACCCTGGTGCAGTAGAAAAAAGCATTGGTGCCAAAGAGACAAAAGAGCTGGCCGTAATGGTTGATACCTTTCATCCTTTAATGTTAACCAAGCAGGCATTGGAAATAGAAAATGGCGATTATATAATGAGTTGGGCCGAGTGAGATACATCCAAACCATAGGCAAGTGGAATTTTGTAATCTTAAACAGTCGTTCCTTATTGCAAATAAAAAGCTCTCAACCAGTTACAACAGTTGAGAGCTTTTGCATAGATAAATGAAGTATGATCAATTCAGTTTTTCCATTCTCAGGTCTAATTTTTTGTCTTTTTTAAAATACTCCATGATTAAGACTGAGCCGGGTTTTGCCGGCAATAAACGAAGACTGCTGGCCTTGGTTTTCAAAGGGATTTTATCAGTTGTAATTTTCCCATCGTAATAAGAAATGGAATTAAAGGTTCGGCCTTTATAATCCTTATTTCTTTCATAATCTGAATAACCGCTTACAAACGAGGAATTGTTTGCACCCATTTGTGTGAAATCGTAGTCAAATGCACCGTAGGCTTTTGCTGCCAATGCCAGGCTGTGCGGCGTCATAAAATCAGAAGCCGTGCTCAGGCTAAAGCTATTATTATTTTTTTCATAGATTTTGGCATCTTCCAGGTCAAAGTCTTTGGAAAGTTCCAGCATCAGCATATCGGTAATTTTTAATTTGGTTACGCCGGCAGCATAAGAGCCGCTCAATACATTTAAAGCAATGCCTACGCCATCAGCTACTTTTTTATAGCCTTCACCTACCGCAAATATTTTTCCATCTTCCGTTTGTATTACCTTATGAAAATAAACGTATCCCAAATCTCCTACACGCCCCTTCTGATCTATTTTTAGGAACTTGCCCATGTCTTTTTCCCACGAAACATATTTGCTTTTTTCGATTTTGCCTTTGTTATTTAGCAGCCAGATTCCTAAGCCATCACTTTTTTCACGCATAATTCTGTCACTGCCTACATAATAAGGACCAAGAAGCATAAACTGGCTACTTCCTTTAAGCGTGGTAATGTTCATGGGGTAAAGCTGCTTCGAGCCATCCTGGGTACGTATTTCAAAAACTTTTTTACCATTTTCCAAACTAACTCCCAGCAAGGTTGATTCCATATTCTTAGACATTAATTTTTCTTTTGAAAGAACCTCTATTACGGCAATAGAATCGTTGCAGCCGAGGTATTGGGCACTGGTAAACTTTCCATTTTCAATGGGGTTGAATGTCCAGGTCCTTCTTTTGCCCGATGCATAGAAATTTATATCGTAAGTATATTTTTTATCTTCCCGTAAAGATGTTATAGATAAAAAGCCTTTACCTGGAATATCAAAGATGTTTTGATTTTCAGATTCTTCAGAGCCGCTCATAGCCAACTGCTGCTTAAAATATCTCTCCGATTTTTTATCTAATATTTTGCTGTACGAGAATGATTGCCTGCCATCCATATTGTAAAGACGGTAATCAAGCGTATTCTGGTCATCATCATAAAACATAAAAACAAGAGAGCTGTTGTTGTAAGATGATTCCAGTAAGGCAATGTTCTTTGAATCGGTGAATTTGATGTCTTTCAACTTGTTCAGGTTCTCATCTACAATTTGTAAAGTGTACTCATTTGTTTTCTTGTCAATTTTGTCCGATTGGTAAAAAAAATAATAACCCTTGATTTGTTCGTTCTCCACAATTGGGCCCGAATTGCGCAGGGTAACTGAATAAACTTTGTCAATGCTTAATTTGCTTTGGGCCTGTGATTGGATGCTCAAAAGAACAAGGCATAGTGCGATCAGTTGGACTCTTTTTTTTCTCATAGAAGTCATTTGTCGTAGTGTTTGGTTAATTATTGAAATTTCGTTTGCTTGTGTTTAATACAGAAATAAAGTCGCTATCCTGATTAGAGCCTGCCTGGAACTGTAAAAGGTAATAATAAGAAAGAGCTGCTATATCATGAAGCCTTAAATTCTGTATCATTTTCAAAAGTGTATTGTATTCTGCCGGCTGCGACGGCCCAGGCATATCAACGATCTTTGCCAGTTCATGGTTTTTTTGATAGCTATATAAGGTGTTCAGGCATTTGCCTATTAAGGTATTGAGGTAAAGATTATCAGGAAAGAACGAAGCCATTTCCAACGCGTAATAAAGGCATTTTGAAACATTGTTGGCTTCAAAGCAATAAGCCAGAATCTCAAAATCAAACTGCTGCTTCAATTTTGTAAATGCTTCTTCGCTAATGATAAACTTCTTTGAGTTTGGCTTATTGAATTTTTGTACGGATTCGACAAGTTTTTCGATCCTGATCTTGCAATCAGGGTGTGTTTTTAAAGAATCATCCTCCGCTTTTGTTTTTGCGTCTGTTACTATGCTGAACATCAACCCATCTGAGCGCAACCAGCTTTCTTTAAAAGGGTAAGAAGTGAAATTAAAATGAGACGCCAGTTGCAGAGGCGTATTGTATTTGTCTTTATCAACAGAATCAAGCAATGCCAGTGTGTTCAGCGCTTCTGTAAGGTCATAGCTCGTATTTTTCATCAATTCAACAGCCATTGAGTCGGCAGCATGCTCAAATTCGCGGCCATGCCTGCGGCTGGTGAAAGTAATTTCTTTTGCCAGTGATTCTGCCTGTTGGTTTTGCCTATAAGTTGATTTTTGTATGGATTTCAACTGCTTCTGAAACTCTTTTGAATGTATAGTGTTTACATAACGCTGAATGAGGTTATTGCCATGGTTAAGATAGTAATGAGATAGTTCGTGGCACAAAATAAATATGGCCTGACTTTCGTTTTGCAGGCGGTTAAACAGGCCAATATTCAACAAAATAGTTCCTTCACCCATACTGCTGGCATTCGGCCACCAGGCTTTGGAAAATACAATACGCAGATCAGAAGAATGTAGGAGAGGGTTGGTTTTTAAAATTTCCTGTACCAGTTGGTTTAAATAATTTGTTGCTTTTTCATCGGTGATAATTTCATTGTTGGCAAATTTTTCTTTCACCTGCTCGTACCTTTCTTTATAAATTTCGCTAATGTACTTTTTGTTCGCACCATTAAGTCCTGCGATGTCCTGTTTATACCTTAAGGTAATTTCATCACACAAACTTTTTTCCTTTGCCACATCTTTTATTAGAAGTTGAACAGTTTGTCTTTGTCCGTTTCCTGAAAAGCTATAAAAAAGCAAGAAGATTAAAATGCATTTGTTTCTCATAAAGACCTGATTGCTCCTGAAGGCCTGAAGGTAATAACTGAAAAGATAAAATAAAATTTATATCAATTTAAGATTACCGAATGACGGTTT
>JBQCHB010000341.1:0-4077 GCA_051955075.1 Flavisolibacter sp. | reverse complement strand
CGTATTTTTTTTAGGGTTTTAAATCGCCCGTCGCTAATCAGAAATTTGAAATTAAATTGGAAACGACCAATTTCCAATTGCCCTTTGCTTATTGCTAATTGGAAATTGCCTTTTGCTAATTGCCAATTGCCCTTTGCCAGTTGGAAATTGACAATTGCCTTTTGCCTATTGTTAATTGCTTCCTGCCAAAATAAAACGCAAACAACAGCCGTTGACCCTGATGTTTATTACACTTGTTCAATGGATCCGCAAGTGATAGAATCCAAGCCTGGCAAGTGTCCTATCTGCCACATGGAACTTACGCCGGTTAAGAAAAGTGCTCAACAGGAAAATAACGATGAGCTCGCGCTTAGTCCGGAACAAATGCGCCTGGGAAATATACAGGTGGATACCATGCGCAATGCATTCGTGGGTAATCAAATGATTTTAACGGGCACATTGAATTTTGACCAAACGAAAATAAATGATGTCAGCGCCAGGGTGAGCGGGCGTATTGAGAAATTGTTTTTCAAAAAGACAGGCGATTATGTTACCAAAGGTGCGCCGCTTTACGAAATTTATAGTGAAGAATTAAATAATGCAAAGCAGGAATATTTGTTGGCCTTGCAAAAGAAACAAACGCTCGGAAATTCAATTATTAATTTCGATGATGTAATTGCCGCCGCCAAAAACAAATTAATGCTTTGGGGAATGAGTGAGCAACAGATAAATAATTTAAACAAGAGTTCATTAAATACCCGAACTACTTTTTTCAGCACCGCTTCGGGATACATTACCCAATTGGATTTGCAGGAAGGTGATTACGTGTCCGAAGGCGGAAGCATTGTAAAACTCGCCGGCCTTTCCACGCTTTGGGTAGAAGCACAGATGTATGCCACACAACTTTCGCAGATAAATAATGCAAAAGACGTGATGGTGGAGATACCTGATATTCCGGAAAAAAAGATTCCGGGAAAAATTACATTTCAAAATCCGGAATTAAATACGGCAGCAAGAATTAACCTGATAAGAATCAGCATTCCCAATAAAGACAACCAGCTTAAACCGGGCATGTCGGCATACATCACCGTAAAAACAGGTGGTTCCAATGCACTTTTTCTGCCTTCAGACGCAGTACTGAGAGATGGAAAAATGGCCATGGTGTGGTTACAGACCGAACAAAATAAATTCAAAAGTGTGATGGTAGAAACCGGCGTGGAAAGCGGAAACATGATTGAAATAAAGTCCGGTATCCATCAAAATGATGAAGTAGTAATATCGGGCGCTTATCTTCTACAAAGTGAATATATTTTCAGAAAAGGCGCTAATCCAATGGCTGGTATGGATATGGGCGATATGAAAATGTAATAACTGAAAAATTCTGACAGTTTCTTTTTAAACAATTATATCTCAAAACCAGGCACAGCTTTATTGGCTTTTAAAATTATGATAACTAAAATAAAATCTACCTTTGTAATTATTTAATGAAAAAAATTAAATCCATACAACTAAAATCGGCTTTCCTGTTGACCGTATTCTCTTTGAATACGATTATCGGATTTGCATGCGCTGTTGGGCTGGATATGGGTTTTAATTCTCATCATCACCGACAAGAAGCGGTGGAGGCTGCTGTTCATGTTCACTCAGATGGCAAAGAACATCATCATAACCATAAAGCTCAAGAACACCATGATGAAAGCGTAAGAGATAATCACCATGCCAATGATAAAGACAATTGTTGTAATGGTGGAGTAATAAAATTTCAACAAGTTGACAAGAATGTTGCAGCTTCTTTTGGTTTAATCAATCCTGTATTTCTTAATGCTCTCCTTACTTCTTTTTACAATATTGACATTTTATCTTCTAATAATAGAATTTCAGCTATCAAATATTTTGTCCGACGACATCAGCCCCCAATACCGGATATTCGTATAGCCATACAGAGTTTTCAAATATGATTTTTGTTTAGATTTTCCTTTACCAGGCATTGTTATGCCTTGCCACTATTTATTCTAAACATTTAATCAAGCAAAATGAAAAATATACTTTTAGCAATTACTTTTATTGCTCTCGTTTTTATACAAAAATCCTATTCGCAGGAAACCACCAACCAGCCGCAATTATCGCAATTACTCAATTCATATTACCAGGTTAAAGATGCTTTAATAAGCGGTAATTCCAACACAGCAGCCGTTCACGCGCAGGCATTTTTAAAAGCTACCAATGGCATCAGCAACCGCACCATTTCTGAAGGAAGCCGCAATGCGCTGGTGAAAGATGCCGGTGTGATTTCTGAAAGCAAAGACCTTAAAAAACAACGCGAGATTTTTGCGAATTTTTCTACCAATATGTATGCATTGGCCACGTCCTTAAAGCTTACGTCAGAGCCAATTTATTATCAATATTGCCCGATGAAAAAATCATATTGGTTAAGCCCTGATAAGACAATTAAAAATCCTTATTACGGAAGCGCTATGCTCACCTGCGGCAAGGTTACGGAAACAATACAATAAGCGCGGTTTTACAGTAAACAGGCAAATATTTAAATTTTAAATTTTAAAGATGAAAAAAATAGTTGTAGCTATCGTAGTGGGCGCCATAACATTAATGTCGTGCAACAGCGGCAATAATAAAGATTCCGCAACAATTAAAATGAATCATATTTCTGCCCATACTAATGGTTATGTAAGCCCTTTTACTTCAAATGTAAACGGCATCTTACATATCTACATTCATATGAAAAACGCCTTCGTGAATGACGATGGAAAGGCCGCAGCCGATGCTGGCAATGAGATGGTAAAAGTATTGAACAACTTTGATAAAAGTGTATTCAAAGACGATGACAGAAAACAGTTTGAAGATATTACAGATGATATGAAAGAAAATGCAGAGCACATAGGAGTGAACGCGGATAATATCAAACACCAGCGCGAGCATTTTGATATGCTGAGCAAAGACATGTACGACCTCGTAAAGAAATTTACCGCCGGAGAACCAATTTATGTAGATTATTGCCCTATGTATAATGATAATAAAGGGGCAATCTGGCTCAGTGAAACAAAGGACATCAAAAATCCTTACTTCGGCAAAGGCATGAATACTTGCGGTTCTGTAAAAGAAGAACTAAAATAAAAAAGCATGAGCCGGATAAAAAAAATTCTCCTGGCAGCATTGATTGTTTTTATTGCAATTCAATTTATTCGGCCTGCCCGTAATGAAAGCGGGCAGCCAGTGCCCACCGACATTTCAAAAATAGATTCTGTACCAGGAAATGTGCAGGCGATTTTAAAAACATCCTGTTATGATTGCCACAGCAACCACACCAATTACCCCTGGTATTCGAATATCCAACCGGCGGGGTGGTGGCTCGCATCTCATATAAAAGAGGGAAAAGCAGAATTGAATTTCAGTGAGTTTGGCCAATATTCAATCCGCAGGCAGAGAAGCAAATTATTTGCTATTGCAAAAAGCATTGAAGATGGCACTATGCCATTGCCTTCATACACTTTAGTTCATTCCAACTCAAGGCTTACGACTCATGAAAAGGCATTGCTGATTAACTGGGCAAATAAAACAAAAGACAGTCTTTCATTAAAAAATTAAAACCATGTTGAAACAAATTGGAAAAGGAATTGTAAGCGTTTTAAAAGCGTTATTTATTTCTAAAAAGAAATGTTGCCAATAACAGTAAATCAATAAATAATGATAAAAACCATTTTGCTTGTCCTGGTGCTTTTTACTTCTGTACTCGCACAGGCGCAGCACGACATGAAAAATATGCAGGACACGAAAATGCTTTCGCATCCATCGTCTGAAAAATCAGCCGCAAAAGATACTATTCCGGCTGCAATGCATGACATGCAAATGCAGAAAGAAAGTCATACGACACATTCATCGTTGCAGCAATCTTTTGAAAAAGTAAATTTATCTCCTGGCAAGACCGTCCGTTACGACCTATATGTAAGAGATACGATTGTAAATTATACCGGTAAAAATAAACATGCCATTGCGGTTAATGGCAGCATACCGATGCCCACTTTATATTTTACCGAAGGAGATACTGCTGAGATTTATTTGCATAATGAATTAAGCACCGAA
>JBQCHB010000340.1:0-6703 GCA_051955075.1 Flavisolibacter sp. | reverse complement strand
ATTGACGGACTAGTTGTGTACAGCGATGCGGTTGCCCGCATTTCACAATACCAGTAAAAAAAAAAACAGTGAGATCAAAGCCGCTTCCGGACGCGGCTTTTTGGTGGGTGGTTATGCCAATCAACGCACAAGACAAGGAATAAGACGCATGGGTGAAAGGAAATATGCTCAATAGCAATGAGAACGATGAACGGAGCGTCGCAACAAAAGCTTCATAGCAGCACAAAAGCTTAGGAACAAAAAATAAACCGTAAAAAAATCGAATCATTTAATGCAGCCGCGGCCTGCTAAATAAAAACTACAAAGCCACTGAGGCAACCACCCACTTTATTGGTAAATGCGGTGATAGCGGGCATATTCCCTCAAAAAATTCAGCGCTAATATCATGTGGAATTTAACCGTTCGTTTGGAGATGGCTAATTGCGTGGCGATCTCCTCATAACTCAAACCTTCGAGGCGGCTCATGGTAAACACTTTTTTCTGCTGCACCGATAATTTTTCTATGCCCTGCATAATGATGTTGTGCATTTCCTTCACATCGTACTGCTTATGGGGGAGTAAAATATTTTCAAGCAAATGATCTTGCGGCACTTCTACCGTAACCATTAGTTTTTTGCGGATGGCACTTACCAGGTGGTTGCGTCCTACAATAAAAAGATAGCTTTTAAAATTCTGCACGGCAGGCAATTGCTGCCGGTGCTCCCACACTTTCATAAAAATATCCGTGGTGTGTTCTTCGGCTTCCTCTACCGATTTTACAAATGTGAGGGCATGGGAAAATACCTTGTCCTGGTATTGCTCAAACAGCAGCGCAAATGCTTTTGTATCGCCGCCGGCTACTTGTGCCAACAGTTCCTGTTCCTTGTCTTCACTATATGTATTTGCATCAGCCAAAAAGACGAAAATTTAAGCAAGGCTGCTATGGTTGGTGATAAAAGCTGCACAGGCAGCAAGGGTTGTTTATTGGGAATGAAGATATAAGTTTTTACGAAACTGCTTTTTTTATACTGCGCAAGCCGCATGTTGAGGCATGCGGCTTGCTATTTTTCATTTATACAAAACAATTGTTACTGGTCCTGCTCTGACCAGTAAAACGATTTTTGCGAAGCAACATAACCTGTTGGCCGCACCACGGTAACGATGCCTTTGCCTTTATACAGATCGTCCGCCTCTACCTGCACCGTTTCACCAGGCTTTACTTCCGCAATATCGTAGGCTTTGGTTGAAGCATAGTTGCCGGTGCTATCGCTTACATATAATTTGTAGCCCTTCACCGTATGCTGTGGCAAACCAATATTTCCCAGCACCACTACCGTTAGTTTTCCTTTTTTGCCTTGCCTGAGGCTGTGTACTTCCACTGGAGAACTATACTCACGCAACACTTTCATAGAAGGTTTAGCATTGCCATACATATCATACACGCCATGCACTCTTCTCCTGTACTTATTATTTTCTGAGGTGCCGGGATAGTGCGTTCTATAGTCCGTGAGGTCAAAATAAATAGCGCCTTCTACGTAAGGCTTGCTTTCGTAAGTGGCCATGTGGTAAATAATATCTTCCGCCCTTCTTTCATCGCCGCCCTTGAAGTTAGGTTCGCACAAACCAAATTCAGAAATAAAGAAAGGTTTGTCGGGATAAGACAGGTGCACACTGTCTAAGTACATGCCAATCTTACCCGTTGGAATATTCCACCAACTTCCGCCGTATTCATTCATCATCAGGTAATCGCCATCGGCTGCTGCATCGGGAACAAATTTGGGATTGTTGTAAAAGCCCTGTGTTAGCGTATTGCTTACATAAGCCGTGTGGCGTGAGGGATCTAATGCTCTTGCTTTAGCCAGCAACGCTGCAATCATTGGCTTCATATCATTGTCTCTTGCACGTAGCTCATTACCTACGCCCCAGGAGAAAATGCTGGGATGGTTGTACAGTGTTGTCACCATTGTTTCCAACTGCTTCATGGCAATGTTGCGGATGGTATCGTTAGCTGGTGTTTCGGGGCCCCATAGTGGCACTTCCTGCTGCACTAAGATGCCGTTGCGGTCGCAAAAATCATAGAACACATCGCCCTGCTGAAAATGCTGGCGGCTGAAAATGCAGTTCACCTCTTTCATTAGCTTTCCCATGGCAATGATGAGGGAATCTGTTTCCGCAAAACCAAAGTTGGGATTAGAGCCTGCAGTCCACTCCACGCCCATCAGTTTAATTCTTTCGCCATTTAAAAATGTCTGGCCATTCAAAAACTTCACTTCCCTGAAACCAACGTTGGTTGAAATTTTATCGGTTGCTTTCTTTCCATTGATTATTGTTACATCAATGCGGTAGAGATTTGGAAAATCGAAGTGCCAGGGATTTACTTTCGGTAAGGTATAGTCAACAACGGCTTCGCCATTTTGCCATACAGGTTTTGTGGTGGTGCTGAGCACTACATTTTTTGTGGGTTGATTTTCTTCCGTGATGACTACATTTAATTTAATGTTGTTGCTGACGGGAGCATCAAAACCCAACTTAATTTTTAATTGCCCTTCATTGTTGGCAACGTTTAATACAGGCGTTGCATGCATATAGGCGGCAGAGGGCTTATCACTTACAATTAAAGCCACCGGACGGATCAATCCGCCATCATTGGGCCAGTCGAAGGAAGAACCAAAGGGAACTTTGTTTTTACCATAATCGTTATTGACTGCAACAGTAATGACATTCTCTTTACCATAACTGACCTTGCCATTCAGCTGAACAAAGAATTTATTAAAGCCATCGCCAATGTTCTCTGCCACTTTATTTCCATTGATGTAGATGAAGCAGGTATGATTTACAGCGCCAAACTGCAACACCAGGTTTTTATTTTTCCACCCGGAAGGAATATCAATCTTCTTTTGATACCATGCCCAGCCATAATGATTTTGATTTTCTTCTTCAATGTTCCAGGTGTGTGGCAACTGCACCGTTCTTGCACCCGGCAAAGATTTAGTAAACCATTTGCCATTGAAACCCTCAGCCTTTTTGTCAACAGCAAATTGCCAGTTGGTATTGATATTGATCGTGTCGCGTTGAGCAAAAATATTTGTACAAAGAAACAAGCATAGAAAAGAAAAGAGAACTTTGAATGAAATCATCTGGTTATATTTTGTGAAGCTGCAAAAAAATGATTTATTAAATATGCTAAACGTTGAAGATTATGACACAGAAATTTAAAGTGGGCGACCATGTAACATGGAACTCTGAAGCCGGTCATGTTTCAGGCACTATTATAAAAATGCACACGGCTGATTTTAATTATAAAGGCTACACGCATCACGCCACTAAAGAGGATCCGCAGTACGAGATCAAAAGCGATAAAACAGATCACATTGCTGCGCATAAAGGTTCAGCGTTGAAGAAAATAAAATAGTATGTAACACATCGAAGGTCTTTGAAACCTCCGATGCCTGATGAAATAATTAGTTCACCACAATCTCGTCAGCAAATATCCACGCAGGTTTTCCTTCACCGGGATGACCTTTTGGCAACGCCTCCAAAGCCTTTGCTGTTACACGAACGAACTGTACTTTCTGCTCCGGAAATTCTGCTGTAAAGTCTTTGATAACGGAAGCCTGTTCATCAACAGGTACAGCGTTATTGATTGTTTTTATTTCTGTAAAGTTTTTACCATCAGCAGAAACCTCAAACTTTACCCATTGCGGCATCATGATCCAGTCGCGGTAATGTTGCAGGCAACCAATTGAAATGCTATGAATGGATTTTGCTTCTCCTAAATCAATTGTTGCGATCAGATCTTTTCCTGCAAAGCCATGCCAGTATTTGCCTACAGCGTCTGTACCTCTAACACCATCGGTTAATGAGTTGGGGCCATCGGCCGTATAATACCGGCTAACAGGGTTTGTATAAACAACGTCTCTTCCTATAGCTTTGTGCATTACAAAAGATTGCTGTGCGGGTTGAACACTCATCACTTTGCCATCCACTACAGCAATGGCTTTCAGCACCAGGGATGAATCAATGCGAACCGGCTCTGTATATTTTTTACTTTGCGCTGTGGGCTGCGCACCGTTTGTTGTATAATACACTTCTCCTCTATAAGCTTCCGTAGAAAGCGTAACAAACAACTGCCCGTTTTGAGAAGAAGGCTTTATATCAACTTTAAAATTGCCTTTGCTGTAGTGCAAACCTTTTTGGTCAAATGCTTTGAATTGTGATTGCAGGCGTTCGTTAAAACTGCTCCAGTCTCTTGCTTCTTTGGGGCTCCATACAACTTCCGCCAAAGCCAGCATACGGGGCAACACCATATATTCTACGTGTTCGGCGGTAGTGATGTATTCTGTCCACAAATTAGCCTGCGCACCCAGTACATATTTTGCTTCCTGTTCATTCAACTCTTTTGGAACAGGCTCATAGCTATACACTTTCTTCAACGTATTAAAACCGCCAATTGCTAAAGGTTCCGTAGCGGGGTCGCCCTGGTAGTGATCGAAATAAACGGGGTTTCCAGGCGTCATCACCACATCATGCTTCATCTTTGCTGCTTCTACTCCACCTGCTTCACCACGCCAGCTCATTACCGTTGCTTCAGGCGCCAGGCCACCTTCCAGGATTTCGTCCCAGCCAATCATTTTGCGATGCTTACTGATCAAAAACTTCTCCATGCGTTTGATGAAATAGCTCTGTAGCTCTTCTTCATTTTTCAATCCTTCTGCCTTAATTCTTGCCTGGCATTTGGGACAATTTTTCCAGGAAGTTTTATCTACTTCATCTCCGCCAATGTGAATATATTTTGACGGGAAAAGACTGAGAACTTCAGCATAAACATTTTGCAGAAAAGTAAACACACTATCGTTACCAGGGCAAAGATTGGAAGAAACGCCTGTGTAATTGCCACCGGTCATGGGCAACTGTGGCTGTTGCGTACAACTTAAATAGGGGTATGATGCAATGGCAGCAGCGCTATGCCCCGGCACATCCAGTTCGGGCACAATCGTAATGTTGCGCTGTGCTGCATAACGAACGATATCTTTAATTTGTTCCTGGGTGTAATAACCACCATAGGTGGGTATTTCGCCTTCTTTGGCTTGAGGCCGTTGCCCCCACACCTTATCCGTTTCATCTACACGCCAGGCGCCCACTTGTGTAAGCTTTGGATATTTTTTGATTTCAATACGCCAGCCCTGGTCATCGGTTAAATGCCAGTGAAAGGTATTCATTTTATACGCGGCCATCAGGTTAATATATTCCTTTACCAAATCAGGCGAAAAGAAATGACGGCTTACATCTAAGTGCATGCCTCTCCATTTGAAACGCGGATAATCTTTTACCTGCATAGCGGGTACTTGCAGCGGTGCATTGGTACGAACGGCAGGCAGGGTTTGAAACAGTGTTTGCATGCCATAAATAATTCCTGCTTTGGTATTGGCAGTTATCACAACCGAAGAAGGTGATACATTCAGCAGGTAACCTTCGTCGCCAATCTCGTTTGTCTTAGCAAGCCTAAACTCAATGGTCTTGCTTTTTTTAGCATTCAGCAGCAGGTTATATCCTGAAATATTTTTTATATAGGAAGAAAAAAAATCTGCCGCGGCTTTCAGGTCTTTACTTGCTGCATTGAACTTCAGCGCCGTATTGTTATCAATAACAAAGCTGCCTTCACTCAATTTTAGACTTACAGGCTGCGGAATGATGTTTGGCTGTTGGGCACAAAGCAACAAAGGAAGAAAGGCTGTTAACAGTACAAAAAGTTTCTTAGTCATTTCTTTTATTCGGTTTTATTAAGTTCACACATAGCTCCTGCGAAGCTGTAATGATTGTTTTTATAAAAATGCTGCCTGTCGGCGTTTGCATTATTGCTTAACGTTTATCTACTTCAAAAAATATTTTCTATTCTTAACTGTTGCAAATTCGACAATATTATTTCTCACAATTTTAGTCTTCACTTTTTTCCCGGCAGCATCAAACACATTCATTCCTTCCGGCAATTGCACATTGCAATCATAACCTGATTTGGAAAGAATAACAGCTTTACTCAGTTCACCCCCACTCCAGTCAAAGCTTACTTCAAATCCCTTAGGTGCGCAAAGCCCTTTTACGTGGCCTGCACTCCATTCTTTTGCAGAAGGCAAAGCAGGAAGAAAACGAATAACATTATTTGCTCCGTTGCTTTGCATGAGCATTTCTGCTATAGCAGCAGTAGCGCCGAAGTTACCATCAATTTGAAATGGCGGATGGGCACAAAACAGATTGGGATACGTGCCGGGGCCATTCATTTTATATACGCTATCCATCGTGAAAGCTGGCTGCAACAATCCTTTGAACACTTTCAGTGCATGGTCGCCATCGCCGAGACGTGCCCAAAAATTTACCTTCCACGCTCTTGACCAACCAGTGCCTTCGTCGCCCCGGCGCAATAAAGTTTTCTTTGCCGCTTCAGCCAATGCAGGAGCGTCCCTTTCATTGATCTCATCGTAAGGGTACAAACCATACAAATGTGAAACGTGCCGGTGATGCGGTTCGGCTACCTTGTAATCTCTTAACCACTCCTGTACGCCACCGGTTGAAGCACTGATTTGATCTGGCGCTAAACGTTGCTTTATGTTTTGTAACGAATCACGCCACGGTTTGTCAAGATCTAAAATAGTAGCAGCTGCAATAGTGTTGTCCAACAATTCTCTTCCAATTTGCATATCCATGGTTGGGCCCATGGTAGTTTGTCCTT
>JBQCHB010000339.1:0-6446 GCA_051955075.1 Flavisolibacter sp. | reverse complement strand
ACTAAATACAAAAAGCTTTTCAGGTCGGTCACCACTTTCATTCCGTTGTCTTCAAAAACCTGGTCGGAAGGTTTTTGCTGGTTATCAAAATCCATTTTGTAACTCAGGCCCGAGCAACCGCCGCCTACCACACTCACTCTTAAAAAATGCGTATTCAGGTCCATGCCTGCATCCTGCATCAGCTCTATCACCCTTTGCTTTGCTTTATCGCTAATATGTATGGCATTATCTGTGTTTGTCATCATTCTTTAAAATTAAACTTTTTATGTTTTTTGTAGTGAGCTTGTCAAACTACTATTAAGCTTTTGTTGCCCCGATAACTATCGGGACTCACTTGTACGCTTTGTAATGCTATTCAGCAAGGCAGCCATTGCATTAGCACATTGGCTAATTAGCAAATCAGCACATTGCTTTCATTCTTACATTGACCCATCTTCCAGTTGATTCATCTTCCACAAAGGGCTCATCTCTCTTAAATGGTGAACCGCTTTCGAAACTCTTTCAATAGTATACTCTATTTCTTCTTCCGTGGTAAACCTCCCTAAAGAAAAACGAAGCGAACTGTGTGCCATATCATCACTCAGTCCCAATGCTTTTAATACATAGGAAGGCTCTATGGAAGCTGACGTGCAGGCCGAGCCCGACGACAAGGCAATTTCTTTATTAAAACCGGTTAACAAGGCTTCGGCCTCCACATGCTTAAAAGAGATGTTGCTTACATGCGGCAGGCGTTGTGTTGTATCGCCATTTACCTGCACTTCTTCCAATTGCAATAAAGCCGTTTCCAGTTTATCACGCAGGCCGCTTAAGCGTTCTGCATCTTTTTGCATTTCGTTCCTGCACAATTCGCAAGCCTTGCCCAAACCCACAATGCCAGGAACATTCAGCGTGCCGCTACGCATGCCTTTTTCGTGGCCGCCACCATCTATTTGTGCCGCCAACCGTACCCTCGGATTTTTCCTGCGGACATACAAAGCACCTACACCTTTGGGCCCGTACATTTTATGCGCCGAAAAAGCCATAAGGTCAATGCCGTCCGTATTTACATCGACAGGCACTTTACCAACGGCCTGGGTAGCATCGCTAAAAAACAAAACGTTGTGCTTGCGGGCAATGCTGCTAATTTCCTGTACCGGCATGATGGTGCCAATCTCGTTATTGGCATACATGATGGCTATTAAAATAGTTGTTGGTTGAATAGCCGCCTCCAAATCCTGCAAATCGATCAAACCATTTTCTTTCACCGGCAGGTAAGTAATGTCGGCGCCAAGTTTTTCCAAATGTTTGCAGGTGTCTAAAACAGCCTTGTGTTCGATGGCACAGGTGATGATGTGATGGCCTTTGGAAGCATACATTTCATACACACCTTTCAGCGCCAGGTTACCGGCTTCGGTGGCGCCTGATGTAAAAACAATTTCACTGGTGTCAGCACCGATCAATGCCGCCACCTGCTCGCGGGCATATTTCACTGCTTCTTCGGCCTGCCAGCCAAAAATATGGTTGCGGCTGGCCGCATTACCAAAATGCTGTGAGAAATAAGGCAACATGGTTTCCACCACTCTTGCATCGCAGGGCGTAGTAGCATTATAATCCAAATAAACCGGTAGTTGCATCATTTCCTTTTTGCCCTGCAAATTTACCTCAAATGAGTGGCATGAAGAAAGCAGTGTAAGCTATAGCTATTAATTTTACCCTAATTGCAAAACCATTAACAATGCTGAAAGTAGAACATATAGGAATTGCCGTTCGGTCTTTATCGGAGTCGGTACCCTTGTTTGAGAAATTGCTGAACGCCGTTTGCTATAAAATAGAGACCGTTGATTCGGAAAAAGTGAACACAGCTTTTTTTCAAAAAGGCGAAACCAAGATCGAGTTGCTGGAATCGTCAAACGAAGATGGGGTGATCCAAAAATTCATTGACAAAAAAGGCGAAGGCCTGCATCATATTGCTTTTGAAGTGGCCGACATCAAAGCAGAGATGGAAAGGCTGAAGAGCGAAGGCTTTATTTTATTGAATGAAGAACCCAAAAGCGGCGCCGATAACAAGCTGGTTTGTTTTCTCCATCCTAAAGCTACCAACAGCGTTTTAATAGAACTGTGCCAGGAGCGAAAAGATGAATGAGAGATGATGGATGTTGGATGGTAGATGAGAGATGTTAGATGTTAGATGGCAGACGTTAGATGGCAGATGTTAGTGTTCAGCACTTTGCCTGAATGACCAACCCGAAAAAAAACTGTAACTGTAATGACTATTGGTAAGCCCCTTTAGGGCTTGGGGTAAAAAAACAACCCCCGGTGCAATCACCAGGGGCCATTCCGTCGTCCGAAAATAATATTTTTATAAAGCTACCTGGCGGGCCAGGTTCACATCGTTACCGTTGGTTACCGATACCACGTAATTACCTTTTACATTGGTATTTAAAACCACCTGCCCAATGGGCTGTGCAATTTTTTGTTCGCTTACTACCTGCCCGCTCAAAGACACCAGGCGCACCGTAACGCTGTTCTTTATTTGCTGCGGAAATTGCAGAACCAGTTTGCTTTGCACAGAAGCCACTTTAATATCAGCAGTGGTTTCTGCCTTAATTGACCTGATAACAGTGTAGGCAGCTTTGCCATTGAAATCTGTTTGCTTAATGCGGTAATAAATCACCTTCGAAGCTACGTTCCTGTCGGTGCACGTATAATTATTTACGTTCGTGCTGTTTCCTTTAGCGGCAATAGTGGCAATGCGGCTCCAGTTGCTGGCATCAAAGCTGCGTTCTACCTCATACTGGCTGGCGTTTACTTCTTCAGAAGTTGACCACTGGATCAGCACGTCGTTGTTTTGCTGTGCTACGCTAAAGCCAAGGTATTTTACCGGCAATGGCGTAGGAGAAAAACTGGTAAAACCATAAGGTGCGGTACCGCTTGTTTTAGAAGCCGTTGCAGGACCTGTGATGGTACCGTCAGAACCAAGGTATTTAGGAATACCGGCTATTAAGATCTTATCGGAGTTGTTGCCATTGGTGCTTACAATTTTTCCGCCGTCACCAATTACCACAATGCTGTTTACACCCAGGTCAAGCTTACCTACTTTCAGGTTCAGCGTTCCGTCAATTTCCAAATAAATATCCCAGGAAGTAAGGGTTAAATTATTATCAATAATTAAAGTATAATTTTTAGGTACGATCACCGTATCTCCGTTCATGGGCAGACGGCCTTTACTCCAGGTAGAAGTTTGCCACCATTTACCATTGTTTGTAACTACAGAATTTACAGGAGCAGAAAAAGAAAAAAGAGAGAAAAGTACGAATACAGCGATGAAGTAAATATGTTTCATAATACGGATTCTTTAGTTGTTTTCTTAGGATTGGTAAATGAAACGAGTAAAGCTTTCTAAGGGGTTTTGCTTACCAGTTTCATTCAGCGAGAGCAAATGTATACTGCGCTTTTTTGAGATGCAAGTATTTTTACGGATTTTTTTGCGGAAAATTACATTTTTGAACGTAACTCGCTGATTTAAAGGCTATTAATTACTAAGTGAAATCCTTTATTCTTTTTAAGAATTGGCCTAAAAAAGCCATGCTAACGGCAATTGTAAATCGTAAATACCACATTCCTGTTTTTGTAGATGCCCTAAGTAATTCAAAAATATTCTTCTTAATTTCAATAAAGCAATCCCTTAATCATGATTAAAAAAATACTTAGCCCGAAATTCTTCCTTCTTCAAACGCCTGCCTTGTTTTTGTTTTTGCTCCTCCTTTCCTGCAATGAGAAGAAAAATGCCTCTAATGAGCCGGTAGCTACAGACACCACCCACCAGCTGGTGAGCAATGATTCCTTAAATGCTAAATATGAACTGGGTAACATCAAGCTGCCACCGGGTTTTAAGATCAGCGTATATGCCGAGGTGCCCAATGCCCGCAGCCTGTGCTGGGGCAGCAACGGAACTTTGTTTGTAGGCAATACGGGTGGCAATTCCGTGTATGCCATTGCCGATAAGGATAAAAATGGCGTGGCGGATAAGGTATATAAAATTGCCTCGGGCTTAAACACGCCTTGCGGGGTGGCCTTTAGAAATGGCAGCCTGTATGTAGCGGAGATTGGCCGCATTTTGCGTTTTGATGATATAGAGAACAACCTTCAAAAGCCGCCTGCTTACAAGGTAGTGTACGATAAGTTGCCGACAGATAAATGGCACGGCTGGAAGTTCATTGCTTTTGGTCCCGACGATAAATTGTATGTGCCGGTTGGCGCCCCATGCAATGTGTGCATCCCCGACTCTATTCATGCCTGCCTCACCCGCATGAACCCCGATGGTAGCGGCTTTGAAGTGTATGCCAGGGGCATCCGGAACACCGTGGGCTTTGCATGGCAGCCGCAGACCAAAGCGCTTTGGTTTACCGATAACGGGCGGGATGAACTGGGCGACAACATTCCCAGCGATGAATTGAACACAGCTCCTAAGGCAGGTATGCACTTTGGCTTTCCTTATTGTCACCAGGGCGATATTTTAGACCCCAAGTTTGGCAAGGGAAAAAATTGTGCTGACTACACGCCGCCTGCCTATAAATTAGGCCCGCACGTAGCCTCTTTGGGCATGCGCTTTTACACAGGGCAAATGTTTCCTGCCGAATACAGGAACCAGATCTTTATTGCCGAACATGGCAGCTGGAACCGCAGTAAAAAAATTGGCTACAACATTACCATGGTGAAGATCGAAAACAACAAGGCCACGCAGGCTATCCCCTTTGCCACCGGCTGGCTGCAGGCAGATGATAAAGTGATCGGCCGCCCCGTGGATGTAATAGTAGCAGCCGACGGCGCCCTGCTGGTCAGCGATGATTCTAAGGGTGCGGTGTACAGAATTACTTATGGGAAGTAAGCACTGATAAGGGACAATGGTTAGCTTGTGTGGACACGGGCTGTAGCTACAAAAATTTATAGGACAAGGGCTTAACATCAAAGCAATTTCTAAAACCGCTACGTACACGGCGAACGCAGCGGTTTTTTGCTTTGGGCTACTGCTATGCCTGTTTGCCATACAGCTGCCGGTCAGTAAGGTCTTTCCGCGATTTCAAAGCTGAATGGAACGGTTTATATTTGCCTGCTCCAGGAAATAGGCATCGTGCGACACCACGATCAGGGTTCCTTCATACTCGTAAATGGCTTTTGTCAATATCTCCATGTTCTGTATGTCGAGGTTATTGGTGGGCTCATCCAAAACAATCATGTCAGGCGACTGATCAGCGATGGTTAAACAGCACAACAGCAACCTCATTTTTTCCCCGCCACTCAAAACGCTGCAGCGTTTGTCCCAGTCTTGCCTGGTAAACAAAAAACGGGTCAGCCTGATTTTAATTTCATGTTCCTGTAAAGCGGAAGCATTGAATTTTTGCGCCTGCTGGTACACGGTGAGCTGGTTGTCAATCAGCGAATAATCCTGGTCAATATAAACCGATCGGGCATCTGCCTGGTATATCCTTCCCGTTGGCGGCTCCAGGCTGCCCAACACCAGTTTTACCAGCGTTGTTTTGCCCGAACCATTCAAACCGGTTATAACAATACGTTCGCCGCTGGTGATCTGGAAACTGAGGTTTTCTTTCCAAAGCGGTTGCCCGTCATAACTGAAGTTGATGCCCGTGGCAGTAAATAATATTTTGCCTTTGTGCAGGGCCGCACTTTCAAGGCCGAACTTTATTTTGTCCATGCCGGGCAAGGCAGCACGCAGTTCCTGCAGCTCCTGTGTTAAAGCCTCCATTTTTTCAGCGTGAACGTCTTTCATTTTTGACGTGCTGTTTTCGGCGCTGTTCCGCAGGGTGTTCATCATGATGCGGGCAACACCTGCTTTTTCCTGTTTCTTTTTTCCGCGGGCATCTAATTTCTGTTGGCGTTCCAGTGTTTCCCTTTCCTTCTCTCTGGCCTTTCGCAATGCTTTTTCTTTGCTTTGCACATGCTGGTGTAAAGCATTGCGTTCTGTTTGCTTTTGCACGACATAAAAGTCATAGTTGCCACCATAGGTAGCCATGCCTTGTTTGCTTAGTTCGCAAACCGTATCCAAAAGATTGAGCAATTTCCTGTCGTGGCTCACCACCACTAATGTGTTTTGTGCCGATCGAACAAAATCGTACAAAAGCTGCCTGCCTGCACTATCCAGGTGATTACTGGGCTCGTCCAGCAATACCAGTTCCGGCTGGTGAATGGTTACGCCGGCCAGGAAGATCCGCGTCTTTTGCCCGCCGCTTACCGTTTCCATTTTCTGAGACAGATCGAGGTCCGTTAGCTGCCAATATTCCAGGGCGGCCTTACAGCGTTCTTCAAGGGTCCAGTCATCGTTCAGCAAAGCGTAGTTTTCTTCGGTGAGCTTCCCGGACAGGATCTCCTTCAACGCCTTTAGCTTATCTTCCACCTGCAAGGCCTGTGCAATGGTAAGCTGGTCGTACTGCCCAAAGACCTGCGGCACA
>JBQCHB010000338.1:0-7884 GCA_051955075.1 Flavisolibacter sp. | reverse complement strand
GCAATAGTTAAAAAACAACGCCACAAAAGAATAAACAAGGATTCAATCGTTAAAAAGCAGATTCAACAACTTTAAAAAACCGTTTAATCTTTCAATTAAAATCAAAATACCTCTTTCACCTTTTGCAAAAGCATACATTATAGTACCTGAAGTAATTCAGACTTGTTCCAATAATAAATCAAGCTTTTACTTTTATTGATAAGAAAGGATCTTTCTTCTTTAAAGTTTTTCATTTCCAGAAGGCTATCGTTCTTGTCTTCTATTTGTATAAACGGAGGAATCATTAACATCTCTCCATTTTTTTTTATTGGTATCAGCCCGCCTATTTTTAAATACTCTAACCGCGTAAGATTATTTACAAAAAATACTTTTGATGTATCAATTTTATACAACCTCAATGATCTTTCGAAGCCATTTCGGAACACATAGGCACCTTCCAACTCATCCGGAATATTGATAAGATAAACGGATTTCCCTTTGGAATTTTCACTGGCTTGCAACACCTGCGAAACAGCATTAGAAGCTTTTTCCCATTGCCGATTGTTTTGTATCAGAAAGTAAATAAAATATGTGAATAGAACCGAAAAGCAAATCCTTTGTAGAATTGGTTTAGCCACTAGCATGATTACGAGACTTAGCGCCGTGCAAAGAAATAACGAAGGGAAATAAAGCAATCTGTCACCTTCACTAGTCCTGGTGCTAATTCCAAACAGCATTGGTATCAATATTGATACCAAAAAACAAGCTATAATCTTTAAATATTGAAACGTTATTTCTGTTTTACTCCGATACATTTTGAAGAATTTAAAATGTATCCATACTATAAAACAAAGAAATAAAAGAAATTCAATCGTCAAAATGTTAGTGTGCTCTGAGGGAGGAAAAAATGAACGCCCTAAAGTTTTAAAAGCTTTTAATACGTACTCATCCCACCCGGATGTTACTAACCGTGATCCATAATCACCATAAATTGTCCCTGAAATTACGAACCTGATTAAAAGCAAAAAAGCTATCACCCCCACTGCGCCCAAGAAATTATTTCTTAACCGTGTTAAAACAGAACGTCGCTCCAGGCCTAAAATGATTGCAACAACAGGAAGGAAAACAATAGACTCGTATGCCAATAATCCTATAAAGTATAGTAATAAGCAAATGAAAAACTTTAGCCGGATTTGCATTTTACTTAGCCATATATTTAATGCAATTAAAGCAAAAAAACTGGCCATTGACGCCAGCCTGCCTGTTAACCAAACAATAGCTTCGTTGTGAAAAGGATAAATTATAAAAAGAAATCCGCTTATTAAGGCCAACATTTCCTGACGTCTATCTTTAAATATAGGATATGACAACACCAGGCGATACAGCAAAAATGCATTTATAACATGCAGGATAAGATTAAATGTATAATAACTCCAGGTATGAAGACCGGAAATTAGATAATTTAAAGAGAATGAAATATCCATTAATGGTCGAAGAAGCCCTTTAAACAATATTCGTTTTTCAATAACAATCCTATACAACGAGTCAAAATCGTCTGAAAGGAATTCATTATTAAGAATTGGGTAGTATAATATAAAGGTTAAAACTGCAAACGCAATTATAACCAACAATTGTTTTTTTACAGAATAAGAGATCACAATAAATTTTGGTTCAAGTCTTACAAGCAAACCTCGCAATTCTTTGCATACACTCGTAAAAATAACTTATCGCATCAAATACATCTTTCCATATCCTTTATTAAAGTATTTGTCGGTGTTATCATTTGCATTTGTAAACTTATCTAATGCCTTACCATTAAGATTTGTAACAACACGATACAAATAAATTCCGTTAGCCAGCTTCTGACCATATTGATCTGTTCCGTCCCATTTATATTCAGTAATATTTCTACCAATATGCAGAGGCCCTAATTCATCTTTTGTAATTTCACGTACCACCTTACCAGTTACAGTTAATATTTGTATACGGATGTTTTGAGGAACTTCGCTTCCGGTAATTGTAAATACAAACGCTGTGGATGTAGTGAACGGATTAGGATAGTTAAGCATATTGGAGATCATGGGTTTGTTGTAAACCTGGAAAGCAACCCGGTATTGCATGGCGCCTGCTGCATTTTGGCTCATATCTTTTCCTACAATGCTCAACTCGTAATCACCATCCTGATCAAAAGCCGGCTTCAGGTTCACGGTGGCAGTATTGTCTGTACTCGGCGCTTGTTGAGCAGGCGTAAACTGCATCGTTGTTCCGTCAAAATTGTACACATTTATACTTCCATCAGGAAATTGAACCTGAACTTTTACGGTAGAAGTATCGCTTAGCAAAAACCATTTCGCTTCATCCTTCAATTTGATCATGATATCCGGTTTCGCCGAAACAATATCATGGTTCAGAATATGAACATTATCAAACGTTACATCCATTATTGGGTTTAACGTATCGGGACGAACGTAGAAATTTTTATAAAAGAAATTATTGAAGTGAAATTGTTCGGGCTGATCATTATCAGGGTTCACCTCAATGAACATTGAATTATTTCCAATCAATTGACGGGTGTCAATAGGATATGTGATCATTAAAGTATCAGGACTTAGCGATAATGGTCTTTGTTTCCATGCTGGCAATACATGCGTCACATTGTTTTGGTCTGTAACAACAGCCTTTACTTTTATGCTATCGGTAAAAGGTGCATCACTTACATTTTTGAAGGCCATTTTGAACTGCTGCGGTTCTGCCACGTCTACTGTATCCTTCATTGTAAAGGAAATGTTAGGTGCAACTGCTCCTTCAGGAGCCGGGTCATAAGTTAACCTCCAATATCGTAACTGGTAAGGAGTAAGATAGACAGTATCAACATTCAGCATTTGCAGTTGCAAATACGGGTATTGGTTTGCATTAACAGCAGATAAATCAAATTGCTGCTGGGTTAAATTCAACCTCTTGTATAAAGTATCTACGCTTCCATCTTTTTTAATCCCAAGCAATGCAACCATTGGATCGTCCCCTTGCCCGGCATCTGACGATTTTCCATTCCATTTCAATTGCTTCCATGCTTTTGCCGGACCAAACATCGGGGAAGTAATATAACCCATATTGTTAGATGCTGTAACGTCTACAGAAACAGTTATTTTGGAATATAAATCCTGGCCAATAGCATACTTAGGCTCAAATCCGCTTACCCCTTTCTGGTACACCAAAGCCCATGTGCGGGGAGTATTTAAGGAATCTATCAATGCAAAGCCGGCAGAGCGCAGCTTGTGATATAAAGAGTTACCAGCTCCAAATAAAGTTGTATCGGCTTGCCATGTAGAAGAATTAGATTGTGTATTATCAAAATCATTATTACGCACAACAACATAAGCACCAACCGGGATAGAATCCATAAAGTTCATGATCAATTTCCGGCTTTGAGATGTCATATAGGAAAACTCAAAATTGTTTTGTCTCCCCGGCTTACAACTTGCCGAGCCGCTGCCATACCTGAATAAACTATTCCCATTTTGATCGACATTTAGCCAAGGCTTGAATGTGATTTCATCAAAAACGTTGAACAATAAAGAATGTCCAACGCAGGCACTTCTAATAAAAGGATCGCCGTCCACAGATACAGTAAAATCGCCTTCCTGAGTACCTCCATATGAGTACATCGTATTTCTCACAAAAAGATTATGGAGTTGTTTTTGATACCTCCAGGTATTTGTTGCCGAGTCTAAAAAAACAATCTTATCAGATGACTTCAAATGTTGATACAAATGTGACTGGTTAAAGCCTAAATCGCTGTTTGCTAAATAAACAAAAGAAGCTCCATTCCAACTGAAAGGCCCACTGTCCGGCACGGGAGCTACTCTCCAATAATAAACCGTGCTATCTGTGAAAGTTATGCCTGGATCAAACTCCAGCGTGCCACCTGCCTGCGTAAGGGATTTTGTAACCTTAAAAGTAGAATTGAAAAGCTCTGTCGTATCCAATTCCATTTGATACGTTTTACTTGGACTAAAAGGATTGGCCGTGGAAGCAATTAATTTTACAGTTGGCTTATTAATAATTGCAAAGTTGTATGGATATACTGGCCTCGCCTCGTCTTCGTAAATCATTACATCCTTGGTTACGCTGTTATTGTTTTCGTATAACTCAGCTACGTCATTATCTGCATCAACCGTGACAATAATTTTATTTAATCCTTTATCATGAGCAGGATCAACAGGTATGGTCACAAAAATGGAATCGGCATAACGTATGCCCTCAATCGTATCTCTTTTAATTAATGTTATGGATTGGTCAGGAAACTGCCGTTTTATCTCCACAACTATTTTTCCAGAAGGCGCTTTACCTATGTTCAAAAATTTTGCGTCCACTCGAAATGAAGCATCTGCAATAGATACAAAGCCCGGAGATACTTTTACCATCGAATTTTCGATAACGTAATCTACTTTGGGAAATGTATTTAAAGTTATGGCGGGGTCACCATGCAACTCATTTTCTTCTACAGTTGCTCTTGCATAAAAATCCTCCTGTGATTGAGCTGCAAATACATCCTCCGCTGTTTTTTTCAAAATCTCGCCCAGAGGTTTGCCATAGCTGGTATTGCTCATCCTTTTATACGCCCAGTTGCCCCAAAGGTCGAGATAATGAACAATACCAAAGTGCGTACTGGCAATAAAGCCAATGGTACCTCTGTTTGGAGCTAGATTATACTTTTCAGAAGTGGTCTCTTTAGTAGTTAAACGTGTAGCGCTATAAGTAAAAAAGTCTCCTGCATTACAGCCCAAGGCAATGAAAACGGGGTATTTGCCCTGGTTGTCATAATTCTCAGGATTTTGAAGATTAAACTCGAGGGTCGAGCCTGAAGAGTGTCCAAAATAAGTAATTAAGCTAATGCCTTTACTAAACAAATCATTTACCGATGTGCTGGTTAATTGTTGCACTGCGTCGGCAGACTGTTTGGAAAAGGTAGTTACATTGGCTCCAAATAGTGTGTCAATTATAACTTTTTTAAACCCATCAACTGCCTGGGAGAGAATATTTCCAAGGTCTTCATCGCTGGCGCCGACAATGTGCATTACGTTTTTCATCCAGCTTTTATCTTCTATGGCTGGAGACGAAAATGCCTGAGCCGATTCGTATTCTTTGATCTTGTTTAAGTAATCATTCACCTCCTGCGGCGAAATAACAGACAGGCGTCCAATTGGTATCTCAGGAATCGAGCTTCCGGGTTCAGCCGTCAGCAATATATCAGAAGCCGGATAACCAAAAGTGGGCACGAGATTTAATTTTGCCAAATTAGATTTGGTAGTAACATTAGTACTGCTTTCATTATTACGTTGCGAAACGTAGTTCACCCCCCTGCCTATGATAAAGACGAACTTTGGCTCTACAGGGTAAGTTTGCCTGGCAAAACGAATAAAATTCCTGATGCCGGATGGATGTTTTTTGATACCAAATCCAAACTGATCTACCAACTCATCTGCCAAATAAATTTTAGCATCGTGCGAACCGCCGGCTAAAGAGCTTCTGTACGCCCTGTAATCTTCTACAGGGTTGCTGCCATTAGCGCCATTGAATAAAAGAGGATTGGAAATAATTAAATAATCAGCTGCATTGACGGTGCCACCATAGTTAATAAAACTTCTTGTTTCAAGCGAAGTAATTGCATTAATATTTGAAACGTCTTCGCTCACGAGCACCAGGTTTCTCGCACTCATCGAAGCAGGTAATGCAAACCTCAATTTGGTTGCAACGGTCTTATCAGCAATATATCTTTCCCCATTTGCCAAATCATATAAAACGGGTGTGAATGCTGTACCGTAAACAAAGTTTGTAATTTCCAGGTAATATCCGACCGGGCTGGCAGGAAGACCAAATTCAAAATTCTTTAACCCGCCAAAATTAAATTGCCTGGGATAAGTTATTTCGAATTTGTGAACTACCATACGATCTACCTGGCAACCTATAGGCGCTTCATAACACCCAACAGAAGCAAAGTTTGTAACGGTAATGGTGTCATTATTGCTCGCAAGGAGAGTGCTTAAAGAAAAATTGGCCGAATCTGTTGAGTAATCGAAAAAGTCAACCTCTTTTCCCAAAACAGAATCCCGATTGATAGTTACCCTATACCGGCGCTGGTAATTTGCATTTCCCGACATGGACATCTTAAAACTAGGCGCCGGACCTCCATTATAAACAAACAAATTGTTTATAATGGTTCTGTTTGTTCCATAAGTAACAGTAACCGAATCTTTGGCTGTTGTCACAATATCTGTAGAAGCCCAGCCTTCGCCTTTATCGTAAGACGATGAATAAAAGTTTTCCCCGACATTAACCGCATAGCCATTATTGATTCTATCCTTAAAATATTTACCAGTTGTATACATGAAGTAAGGCTCAGGCGGCAAAGTGTTTCCAGCTGTGTTATTAGTTACATTTACCAGTCGCAGGTTATTGGTTGTTACCGGGTCCACAGTCAAAAAATAAGCTGCTGTATCTGTTAACAAGTTCCATTTATCGTTCAATTGATATTCAGCTTTGCGGTATAGCTGCCGGTCAGGTTTTCCGTCATTCATTTTTCCCCAAAACTCAATATAATCGGTAGCAGATAAAACGCCTGTTGGCACTGAAGTGTAAATGGGTACCTGCACACCATTGCGCCAAAGCTGAAATTGTTCCGCAGGTGCATACCCTAAACCTACGCTATCGAGAAGGTGCTGCGATATGCGGTACAATCCATCTTTTCCAAGCTTGAATTTGTAATAGGTTTTGGAATAGTCTATCCATTCGTTATTGTACTGCGCCTTTGCCATAAAACTGCAGATAAGCAACAGGCCAAGCAGAATCTTTTTCATGAACAGTAGTTTTGGAGTACGAATATTTTTATTTCTTTTTCTTTTTATCATTAACTAAATCCACCTGCAACGAAAACACATGTGTAAATAAAGGATTGGATTGATTCGCCAGATTTGTAAACGCATAATCAATCTTCACATTCTGAATTCTGAATCCTGCTCCAACACTAGGCTGATATATCCAAACTTTTTTCTGGTTCAATGTATCGCCATCAGCCAGCGCTTTCTGAAAATTGTTGATCCCGGCTCTTATAAAAAACACTTCGTTGACATTACATTCCAAACCCAATTTAGGATCTATACTTACAGGATCGGCGCTAACTACGGTATTGCGGCGGCCATCAAAAGTGAAATCAAAATTGGCTTCGGCAAGAAGTGATGATTTTTTGCCCAATTTAAAATCACGGGCTAATCCCATTACCAGCCTTGGTGCCGTAAGTTCAGTGGACTTTACAGGAATTTCGTTATTGGTAAGATATAAGGCTTCTTTTTCTTTTTCGGTAAAACTGAATGACCAGGCGTTGAATGTGGTAGTGATATCTCTGCCTGCAAATCCAAAATGCCATTTACCCGACCGGATTTGCAAACCGGCATCAAGGCCAAAACCCCAGGCCTTGGCAAAACTTCCAACGCTTCTATGAATAATTTTTGCGTTTAATCCGAAATTGACATTTTTGTTCGTTGTTTCTTTTAGCTTTTGCGCAAACGACACCAAAAAGGCATAATCCGCCGAAGAAAAAGCCTGAATATTGTTGTAGTTAATTGATCCATCAGGTTCCACCAAAAATAAGGTGTTCATGATATCGTCCACCGCAAAACGCAGAGCAGAAAAACCAACGGTTCTTTTATTTCCGGCAACAGGTACAGCAATGCTGGCATAATCGTACTTGCCAATACCGGCAAAATACTCAGCATGCATAATGTTCAATTCCGGGTGATCTTTAACACCGGTTAATCCAGCCGGGTTCCAGTAGCCGGCCGTTCCGTCCTGCACCGAAGCTACTTGTGCACTGCCCATGGCCAAACCCCGGGCACCGGCGCCAATGTT
>JBQCHB010000337.1:0-5481 GCA_051955075.1 Flavisolibacter sp. | reverse complement strand
TTCCGCTGCTAAAAGAAATACTGGCTATAAATCCCAACATAAAAATATTAGCAACACCGTGGTCGGCACCTGTGTGGATGAAGGACAATAACAGTTTTGTAGGCGGTAGTTTGCAAGTGCAATACTATCCTGTTTATGCACAATATTTTGTCAAATACATCCAGGCAATGAAAACTCAAGGAATTACTATCGATGCTATTACGCCGCAAAATGAGCCGTTGCATGGCGGCAATGATCCCAGTATGGTAATGCAGGCCTTGCAGCAAGCTGATTTTATCAAAAACCATCTAGGCCCTGCTTTCCAGGCAGCAAATATTTCAACCAAGATCATCATTTACGATCATAATTGTGATAAGCCTGATTATCCAATTACAGTACTAAATGATGTGGGAGCAAGAAATTATATCAATGGTTCGGCTTTTCATTTATATGCAGGCGATATCAGCGCTTTATCCGGCGTGCATAGTGCCTATCCGGACAAGGCTCTGTATTTTACGGAGCAGTACACGGCCTCCAATGGCAGTTTTGGCGGTGACCTGAAATGGCACCTGAAAAATGTCGTCATTGGCTCTATGCGCAACTGGAGCCGCAACGCCCTGGAATGGAACCTGGCAAATAATGCGGCTTTTGGTCCTCACACACCTGGCGGCTGTAACACGTGCAAGGGAGCCATTACTATTGAAACAAACAGCAGTTTTACCCGCAACGTAGCGTATTACATCATTGCCCATGCTTCCAAATTTGTACCGCCTGGTTCAGTAAGAATTGCAAGTTCCACTGCCGGTAATTTAAATAATGTAGCTTTTAAAACACCTGACGGGAAAAAAGTGCTGATCGTAGAAAATGATGGAAGCGGTGCAGCTACATTCAATATTAAATACAACGGTAAAACGGTTACGACAAACCTGGATGGCGGCGCAGTAGCAACTTATATATGGTAATCAGAAAACACGACATAATCTGACATGAAAAAATACTTTTTTCTTATAACAACCTTTTGCGTAACGGTGATAGCAGGAGCACAGCAAAAAACAAAAAACAGTTCAGTGCTGAAAAAAAGTCACCAGAAAATAACCGTATACACTACGGCTGAAAAAACTGATTATCGTTTATCCATAACCGATACACTGCTGTTTGAAACTTTTGGCCAACCGCTGGAAACGCAGCCTTGCGTATTTGTTGATGCATCCAAAAAATTTCAGACGCTGGTAGGTATCGGCGGAGCCATTACTGATGCGGCTGCCGAAACTTTCGCAAAACTGCCTCAACAAGCGCAGCACGAATTGATGACTGCTTATTACGATCCCAACAAAGGCATTGGTTACTCTTTAGCAAGAACCCATATCAATAGCTGCGATTTTTCAAGCGATAGCTATACTTATGTTAGTGACAATGACAAGGCACTAAAGACCTTCGATGTAAAACATGATGAGGTTTACCGCATTCCCATGATTAAAAAAGCCATTGCTGCAGCAGGCGGCAAGTTGCCTTTGTTTGTAAGCCCCTGGAGCCCTCCGGCATGGATGAAGGATAATAACAGCATGGTGCAGGGCGGCAAGCTAAAGGAAGCATTTAAACAGAGCTGGGCCAACTATTACGTAAAATTTATTAAAGCTTACGAAGCCAAGGGAATGCCTGTGTGGGGACTTTCTGTACAAAATGAACCAATGGCCAAACAAAGGTGGGAGTCGTGCATTTTTACTGCAGAAGACGAAAGAGATTTTATTAAAAAGTACCTGGGGCCAACATTACATCATGAAGGACTAGGATCGAAAAAATTAATTGCCTGGGATCATAACCGCGACCTGGTTTACCAAAGGGCCACGACCATCTTAAACGACCCGGCTGCTGCAAAATACGTGTGGGGCATAGGCTTTCACTGGTACGAAACATGGACTGGCAGCAGTATGCAGTTTGAAAATGTGAAAAGGGTGCATGAAACTTTTCCTGCTAAAAATTTAATATTTACAGAAGGATCTGTTGAAAAATTTGACAGAGATAAAATACATGACTGGTCTATTGGTGAGAGATATGGTTACTCCATGGTGAACGATTTTAACAGCGGTGCCTCTGGATGGACTGACTGGAACATTTTGCTTGATGAAAACGGGGGCCCAAACCATGCCGGTAATTTTTGTTTTGCTCCTGTGCATGCCGATACAAAAACCGGTAAGCTCATTTACACTAATGCGTATTATTATCTTGGGCATTTTTCAAAATTTATAAAACCAGGTGCTAAGCGTATTGGCGCCGCTTCAAGCAGGGATAAACTTTCAGCTACGGCATTCGTTAATCCTGATGGGGAAACAGTAGTGGTTGTATTGAATCTTTCGGATGAAAAACTGGATTATCACCTGTGGATGAATGGCAATGCTGCTGCTACAACCAGCCTGCCACACTCTATTACAACATTTGTATTTTAACAGCGGCACATCAAACTATAAAGAGATGCCGAAAAATGAAAGCAATTTTTAAAGGCTATAAAAGGATTTGGATCGTCACTGTCTTATTTATAAGCATCGTCGTTTTATCTAAGTGCATAAATCACGATGCAAAAACTGCTATTGACCTTCGGGGAGAAAAATATATTGGTGCAGAAGCCTGTAAAAGCTGTCATCAATCCATATTTAATAGTTACCTGCCGACAGCGCATCATCATACCAGCAGTGCCGCTTCGGCAGGTACTATCAAAGGCAGTTTTGCACCAGGGCATAATGTGTTTGAATATAGTGATAGTTTGAAAGTAGTGATGGAGGAAAAGAACGGAGGGTTTTTTCAAACAGCTTATGAAAACGGCGCCAGTACAGAATCGCAACCGTTTGATGTTGTCATGGGATCGGGGAGAAAAGCGCAAACCTATTTGTATTATGACGGTAGCAAGGTGTTCCAGTTGCCGGTAAGCTATTTTGTTACAGAACATAGCTGGGCCAACAGTCCTAATTTTCCACGTAGTTTTCCCAAATTCGACAGATCTATTCCAACAGGTTGTTTTGGCTGCCATAGCTCTTATGCACAGGTTCAGCAATCGTATAAGGGTTTTCAGCTGGAAGAGGCATTTGAAAAAGGAAAGATGATTTATGGAATTGATTGTGAACGATGCCATGGTCCCGCCGCTGATCATGTGGCTTACCAGGCTTCGCATCCGGCAGAAAAAAAAGCGAAGTTCATGGCCCGTGTCGCTTCCTTAAGCAGGCAGCAGCAAATAGACATGTGTGCTATTTGTCATTCGGGCTTCAGGGAAATGCAACAACCGGCTTTTGGTTTTAAACCAGGAGATAAGCTCGCCGATTATTTTCTTCCTGAATATAAGATCGTTGATGTGAACCACATGGATGTGCATGGCAATCAAACTCAGTTGATGATGGCAAGCCAGTGTTATTTGCAAAGCAAAACACTTACCTGTACTTCGTGCCACGATGTGCACAAAAACGAAAGAGATGACATGGCTGTATTTTCTCGGCGTTGCACCAACTGCCACAAAAGTGTTGACCATTCGTTTGTAAAAGAAGATAAAAAGCTGGATGCCGTAGCTCAAATTAATTGCATTGACTGTCACATGCCGCTCAAGCCTTCATCAGTAATTACTATGCTGACCCAACAAAAAGCAAGCGCAAAGCCTGATTTTATCCGGACGCATTTGGTAAAAGTTTATCCTGATGAAACGGAGAAGGTTTTATTATATCTGAAACAAAAAGGCTTGTAATCATAGTTCATTAACTAATGTGAGTTCGGGTTAAGGAGGATTTTTTGTTTTTTTGGCAAGCGCTTTTTCGTTTATGTTTGTTACTTTTTGGCATTGCCCAAAAAGTAAGCAAAAAGGTCTGGGCAAACCCAAACGCTCCGCGTGTTTATTCGCTGGATTGTAATTGTTTTTTGGTGCTCATGAGTGCTCCGCAGTTTGCCGGCCTGCGCACAGGCGAAGAGTCATTATAGTTACAATTATTCTTTACAATAGCCTGTTGTCGTGATATGCGTAAAGTCTTTACGGCGCTTGTATTCCGCTAATCTTTTCTTATGGCAGTTAGAGCATTTAGCTAATGCGGAATAAGGCGCTGGAATTTTTTCTTATGCTGCGGAAAAATGATGAAACTTTCTTATCCTGAACTCACGTTAAAATAAGAGGTCAAATTCCTTTATTTTTTTTCTCCGGATTCCGGCAAACAACTACATCACTCCTTTGTTATGGTAAAGTTGTACCTTCTTTTCACCTTATGCGGTTTGTTGGTGCTGTCTAAAATTGGATTCAGTTGCGGAGGAGAAAGCAGCAAACGTTGCTTCACCTGTTCCTGCAAATAATCGTTTTCAGGCGCAGCCGTAACATTGGTGACGTTCACGCTGCCATCGGTGTCAATTTCATAATTGACTGTGAAGAAATAGGTTTCTTTCTTTACCTTTTTAGATGACAACACATCCGCCTTCATGCTGTTGATTAATGAGTCGGTATATTCCTTCCATACTTTATTTGGGCTTTTAGCAGGAGGCGCAGCTACGGGTGCGGTACTAACAGGATTTGCAGCCACGGCTACAGAATCCTTTGCTTCCACACTGCCGGTTACCGGGTCAATCGTTGCATTGGCCGCTTTGTTGACCGTGTCGCCGGTTATTACAGCCATTGCTGCTTTTTCCGGCTCTGCTTTTTTTGTGGTGGTATCAATCTTAGACTTCAGATCATCTGTGCTCCGGATGACAGCGCTGGAATCTTTTTTTAGTTTGCCGCTATAGAGCAATTCTTTCAGTGTTTGCGCTTTTGCGTTAAAACTATATGCTAATAATAAAAACAAGACGGCTTTTTTCATAACACAAATCGTTTAGTACGTTCCCTTTTATAATTGAAAGATAACAAGTAAACCTGTTAGCATGTTCTTAAGAATTGATGCAATACCTTTCTGGTTTCTATAACGTTTGCCTGTCGTCTTCATTGTCTTTTTGGAATCGGAATGTGTATGTTCAGGCCATACATCTGTTGGAGAATGCTTGTGTCAAAATTTGCAAGGAAAGTGATTGTATGCAGGGTTTCTTTACAATTCCTTAATCTGAATATTTTTAAACCAGGCTTCGCTGCCATGGTCCTGCAGGGCAATGTGGCCTTTTTTAGACTGTCCATAACCTGCTGCGTCTTTCCATTTGCCTGCATCTTTTTTGGCCTTCCACTCTTTTGTCCATAGCTGGTAGTCTACAATTTTTTTACCGTTGAGCCAATGTTCTACATGACCATTGTTTACTACTATGCGGGTATGGTTCCATTCACCGGCGGGGTTGGGTGCGGCTGCAGGCGCCGGGTCCATGGCATAGTTGGCGCCGGTTTTTTGCCATTCTTCGAGGTGTTCGGGAAAATGAACGTCGTCAATGACCTGGTATTCCGGGCCACTAAGATAAGCAGCAGGATAATCTTCCGTAACCATGTATAGGATGCCACTATTGCCTTGCGGTGAAATTTTCCAATCAAGAGAAAGATCAAAATTTTCGTACTGGCCTGTAGTG
>JBQCHB010000336.1:0-4741 GCA_051955075.1 Flavisolibacter sp. | reverse complement strand
GCCAGGCTTGGATTCTATCACTTGCGGGTCCATTGAACAGGTGTAATAAACATCCTGGTTAGCGGCTGTTGTTTGCGTTTTCGTTTTACAGGAAGCAATTCCAAATAAAAAGACAATTGCGAAAATGAAACAGATTATTGTCCAATCTTTTTTTATAAATGAAATACTCATAATTATTTATTTTTTTGTACGATTATAATTCTCAAAAAAATCCATTCACAATTCACTACTCACTTTTCACTTTTCACTCGAATAAACCCCTCACTATCTATTAAAAATTGCGCGTTTATGGCTACGCTATCCTTTGGATTCAAGCCATCTGTTATCTGGATTAAATTATCAGCAGTGATGCCAGTACTTACAGGCCGCGCGTTAAAAACACCGCCATTCTTAACAAAAACAATTTTATTTAAACCGAGGGAAAGTACCGACTCTTTGGGCAGCCAATTATCAAATTTTGTGTTGATATTTACGGTTGCCTTTACCTGGCTTCCTACCGGTATCATTAACTTTGAATTATCCAGGTAAACCCGTGCTGATAGGGTTTTAGAATCATTTTTATAAAAAGGTTCTACGAATCCAATCCTCGATAAAATCTTTTTATCGGGCGCCGTTTCGGGTATGATGGTTACGGGCAAACCCACTTTTATTAAAGAATTTTCTCCCGGAAAAAAATTCAGATTTATCCAAATATTATTCATGTTATTCACCTGGAAAACCGGCTGTCCTTTTTCAACGTACATGCCTTCTTTTATAGTTAATTCATCGGTTACATTTATTGGAATCATTTGCTGGGAGGCGCTGCTCATGTTTCCTGCTTCGTGCACATGGCCTGTGTAGCTGCTGTAAACCGTAACAGACGGAAGTGATTTACCCGTAGAAATTATTTTTTGCAATTGGCTATTGGTCATTCCCAGCAACAACAATTTTTGTTTTGCTGCATTGATCAATGGTGTATTTGCGGGATCGTTCTTTATCAGAAATAAAAGATTTTGCTGCCCGGTAAGCAGTTCGGGACTATAAATATCCATGACCTTATCGCCTTTATGGATCGGCTGAAAACGGTATTTGATGTACAGTTTTTCAATTCTTCCTGAAACCCTTGCTGATATCGTTTTCATAAACCTGGTATCATACGCTACACTTCCCAACGCTTCTAATTGAATCTGCTCATTTGCAAATTGCATTGTGGTAACAGGGATAGAAGAAACCACCGTGTTGTTATCACCTTGCAACAAAGTAGAAAGGTCCACTTCAGAAAACTCTCTGCTTACATTTTCTTTTTTCACCAGCGGCATTCCGCAAATCGGACAATTGCCAGGCTCATGCCTTATTATCTGAGGGTGCATCGGGCATGTGTATATTTCCGTACTGTTAGTGACAGACGTTTCAACATTTCCGGATTTATTTTTACAGCTATTAAAAAGAAGCAATAAGCAAACAGCAATTAGCAAAAGCAAAACGCGGTTGCTTCGAAATTGCCGTTTGACAATTGCCAATTTATTATCGTTGATTTTCATCATGATTAATTTAATTAGTTTAAAAAATTTGACCATTGCCTATTGCTCATTGCCTATTGCCTATTGCCCCTTGCCTATTGCATTAATTTATTTCCAATATTTTATCCATCTCTACCTGCAGGTCTAATAATTCCTGCAACTGATCCAGGTAATCAAGTTGAGTCATATTCAACGTTTGCCACGCATCAAATAGCTCAAACAGCTCGCCGGTATTCTGTTCATACGCCAACTGCATCGTTTGATAATTTCTTCGTAGTGCCGGAATGATATTTCCTTCAAATAATTGCAGTTGTTTTTTCTTACTGTTAATGGAAGAAAGAAGTCCATTGGCTTCACCGGAAGCCTGGTTGATTATCATTTGTTTTTTCGCTTCGATAGATTGCTCTTTCCATTTCAGGCTTTCAATGTTGGCTTTGTAGCTTCCTGACGACCACGGCGCCAATGGAATCTTTACCGTTGCCACCAGAGAGAATAGCATTGGTGATCTTCCAAAACCAAACATGTGCTCATACATCAAACCGAACTGGGGTAATTGTTTTGTTTTTTCCAGGTTTAATTGAAGCTGATTGGTTTGTAATTCCCGTTCGGCAGCCCGGATATCACTGCGTGCCTGAAGTAAATAATTGCTGTCAACCGGTTGATAATTTTTGATAGTAAAGTTTGTGTCAATTGAAAAATTTTCATTCCTATCACGATTCATTAAGGTGTTCAACGAAATTTTCTTCTGCGTGATTTCATTGCTCAATACCACACGCTGGTTTTCAATTTTTCCCAACTCTGCTTTTGCTTTATAATATGCATTGAGCTGGCCCAGATTATTTTTATATCGAAGCTCAGCGCTCTTTATCATAAAATTGAGCAGCTTTTCATTTTCATCAATCACAGATTGTTTCTTTTCAATAACCAGCCAGTCGTAATAATTTTTCTTTGCTTCTGCAAACAGCTCATTCAACGCGAATTGTTTATTTTCTTTATCAACCGAAGACATGGATTGCATGAATAATGCATTGGCATTTTGCTCTTTTTTGTTGGGAAACATTTGCGAAGCAGAAACCACATAAGTACCCATTCCTTTTTCAGAGCCCATAGCTTTTGTAAGGCCTATATTGTAAGGCGTCATAAAAAAACCAGTTCCAAACTCAGGCGGCATCCAGCTTTTAGCGCCTTTGGCCGCTTCGTCGAGAGATCGGATTTGCGCATCATACATTTTCATCTCAGGATGATTTTTTTGGATGATGGAAAATATATCCTCCAGGCGCAGCTGTTTTTGTCCATACGCATTGACAGTAAACAGACAAATAATGAGAATTTTAATTATTAAACGTCGCATAGTTTTAATGTTTTATTTCAGCCATTATAATTCTTCCGTATTTTTTCAATTCATATTCTTTGCTTATTAAGAAGATAATAGGCGTTACCAAAAGAATATGAATAGCTGATGTAAATACGCCGCCAATCATTGGCAATACAATAGGTTTCATAATATCGCTTCCTACTCCTGAACTCCACAGAATCGGGATCAAACCAAAGAGTATCACACACACGGTCATTATTTTTGGCCGCAATCGTTTTGCCGCGCCGGCTATTACATATTCTCGCAAATCCGCACGGGTAATGGTTTCGCGTGAATTGCCTTTTAATTGGATTAATTGTTCCATAGCATCATTCAGATAAATAACCATTACAATTCCTGTTTCCACCGCTAAACCAAACAGCGCAATGAAGCCCACTGCTACGGCTATGGATAAATTGACTCCCCAGAAATAGATCATGAAAGCGCCGCCAATTAAAGCGAACGGTATTGAAATTAAACTCAGCAGCGCTTCTCTTGCTGAATGAAATGCGAAATACATTGAGAGGAAAATGATGAGCAATACAACCGGCAAAATGATCTTCATCGTTTTTTCGCCGCTGATTAAATTTTCATACTGGCCGCTCCAATCTATAAAATAACCTTTGGGTAATTTAGTAAGCATTGTGTTCAATTTTTCCTGCGCTTCCTGCACTGTGCCTGCCAAATCCCTGTCTCTTACATTAAATAAAACGGTGCCGCGCAATAAGGCATTTTCAGAATTGATCATTGGCGGACCTTCTGTGATTGAAACATCGGCCACAGCCTGTAAAGGAATAGGGCCAAACTGCATGGTTTGCACCTGCAGGCTTTTTAACGCTTCCATATTATTTCTGAAATCCTGGGCATAGCGGACATTCACCGAAAAGCGTTGCCGGCCTTCAATAGTTGTCGTAAGTTTCATTCCACCCAAAGCGCTTTGTACCACGGCGTTTACATCATCTACACTCAACCCATAACGGCTTATTTCGTCTCTTTTAATTTTTATGTCAATATATTTTCCACCGGTAATCGGTTCCACATACAAGTCCTTAACGCCGTTTATTCCCTGCAATTCATTTTTTATTTTTTGTGCAAATTCATAGATGGTGTCTAAATTTTGTCCGTAAATTTTTACCCCGACATCTGTACGGATACCTGTTGAAAGCATGTTGGTACGATTAATTATTGGCTGTGTCCATCCATTGGTTACGCCGGGAATCTGCAATTTGCTGTTGAGCTCATTTATAATGTCTTCTTTTTTTAACCCCGGTCTCCATTGATCCATCGGCTTCAGTAAAACAATAGTTTCGATCATGCTAATTGGTGAATTGTCAGTGGCAGTATTGGCTCTTCCTGCTTTGCCTAAAACGTTTTTCACTTCAGGAACAGAAGCAATAATTTTATCCTGGATTTGCAATATTCTTTTTACTTCAGCATTAGAAACATCAGGCAGGGTAACCGGCATAAACAAGATGGATCCTTCATCCAACGGTGGCATGAATTCTTTGCCCAAACTGAGTATGAGTGGAATGCTTACCAGCAGCGCAAGAATGTTGATACCGATTGTGGTTTTGCGCCATTTGATACACCAGCGAATGAGTGGTTCATAAATTTTGCCTAATCCTTTATTAATAGGATTGGAAGACTCAGGTGTAAATTTTCCTCTCAGGAAAAAGGAAATCAGCACAGGGGTAAGGGTTAAAACCAGTATCGCATCAACGGCAATGATGAAAGTCTTTGTATAAGCTAAAGGGCCAAATAATTTTCCTTCCTGACCGGTAAGTAGGAACACTGGCAGGAAAGAAGCAACAATAATTACTGTTGAAAAAAATACACCCCTTGAAACCTGCTTACACGAACTTTCAATGATACGCATTCTTACATCATT